>NZ_JBGSXF010000021.1:0-5970 GCF_041751555.1 Persicitalea sp.
CGCTTCGAGTTCACGGATATCGTCTTTGTCCAATTGCAGAGAAGCTGCCGCCGCATTTTCTTCCAAATGTTTTACCGACGAAGTACCGGGAATAGGCAGCATTACGGATGACCGTTGTAATAACCAAGCCAAAGCCACCTGATATTCCGAAACTTCATGCTTTTTAGCAATATTCTTGATGCTCTTCTGACTATTAATGCTCCCCGCCGAAAGTGGGTACCAGGGAATAAATCCTACATTGTTTTTCTCGCACCATTTTAAGGAATCTTCCCAGCGGCGTTCTCCCAGATTATACATGTTCTGAACGGTAGCGACTTCAACCGTCTTAGTGGCTTGTTCCAATTGTTCGGTACTAACCTCTGAAAGGCCAATATGGCGGATTAACCCCTCTTTCTGCGCGTCTTTCAGCACACCTAGACTTTCTTCCATCGGCACTTCGGTATCGATACGGTGAAGTTGATACAGGTCGATGCGCTCGGCCTTTAAACGCCTCAAACTACCCTCCAACGAAGCCCGCAGATGTTCAGGTCGCCCGTTTGGCACCCATTTATTAGGACCGGGACGGGTCAATCCACCTTTGGTGGCGATGATCATTCCCGCCGGATATGGGTGGAGAGCCTCGGCAATCAATTTCTCTGAGATATTGGGGCCATAGCTATCGGCTGTGTCGATGAAGTTAATACCCAATTCGGGTAATCTTCGCAGTACGCGAATTGCTTCATTCCGGTTTTCGGGTGGCCCCCAGATACCGCTGCCCGTGATGCGCATGGCCCCGTAACCTAGTCGGTTGATGTTTAGATCGCCGCCTATTTTGAATTGGCCCGAAGAAGCCACGTTTATAGTCTTATCATTCATATTATTGATAATATTTTCTGCCTTGAAAGGAAAAATGCCCTTTCAATACATTCCCGCTAGCTGCATTCTTTTAAAGATACCCAGCTTCTCGAAGCTTCCCGACAACAACCGTCGCGCTTGGGCACGTCTCCTCATGCGTCGGGTCGAGGCGCCCTCAAAATACTGGTGGTATTCGATCCAAAAACGGTACACCGCTCTTCTGAATTGGCTATTCTTTTTTTCTTCCATAACCATCGGTTTTAGCTTTTGATGAAAGTATTAGGGAATACTCCCGCCAACATCAAAACTTCTGTGCCATGCCACAAATCAAAACCGGATTCCTGAGTATACTCGGGAATCCGGTTTAAGCAATGTGCGGACGATGCTACATCTGCTTATTTTGAGAAAATTATTCAACGTTTTTTGAATAGAGTACTTATAAAATCCCCTATACAAACTGTTTTTCTTCCCCGACTCGATGCCACCAAGCTGTATTGGGGTACTTTCCTCCAATTACCACCGCCTGTCCAATAAGAGGCGTGGCAAGTGGTAGTTGCATCTCCTGCGCTCGTTTCGACACGCGCTCGATCGGCTCGTACCAAGGGTGTAGCGCCAGCGTAAACTTGGCCCAGTGCACGGGTAGTAGGGCTTTGGCCCGCAAATCGAGGGCAGCCTGAACGGTTTGCTCGGGCATCATATGGATGTAGGGCCAGTTTTGGTTGTACTGACCGCATTCCAGAATCGTCAGGTCGAATGGCCCATATTTCTCCCCTATCTCGGCAAAGTGCTTGTCATAGCCCGAGTCTCCGCCCAGGTACAATTTGTAGTCGGATGCGTCCAGCACGAACGATGACCATAATGTCTGTCCGCGCTTGAAGAGTCGCCCCGAAAAATGCCGCGCGGGTAAGGCGGTAAGGCTGATTCCGTCTGAGAGTTGCGCCGTTTCGTACCAGTACAATTCCTGTATCGTATCGGGCGCGTAGCCCCAACGTTCCAGGTGTGCCCCCACGCCCAGCGAAGCCACGACCTGCTTTACTTTGGGGCGTACTTTCACGACCGTATCGTAATCGAAGTGGTCGTAATGATCGTGCGTAATCAACAAGATGTCGATTTCGGGCATATCCGCTACGCCGTACACATTGCTGCCAGGGTAGTTCTTGCCAAAAAATGAAACGGGCGAAGCATTTCCACTAAATACCGGATCGACAAGAATCGTTTTGCCCGAGATTTTGAGCAAATAAGACGAATGGCCGAACCATACCAATGTGTCTTCGCCATCAGGCAGATTTTTCAAGTCAGTTTTTATCGAAGGCAGCGGCCGACTGGGCTTACGATCTTTGCCCGGCCGCAGAAAGTCGCGCATCGTGCCAAGCGTCGTTACACCTTCGGCCATTACGGGTGTGGGGCTATGATTTTGGAAGGCACCTCTGTGGTAATTGGATGATTTCCTGATACGTCCGAGGCGGGTTCCGGTGGGGACGCGACCAAAGACGCGATGATTGAGGGTAGTCTTTGCGATGAAAGCGAGCGCTGCTGATGAGGCAAATACGATTAGAAAAAGAGGCATAGGAAAATTTTGCTTGAAACGAGCGAGGTCAGTTCGAAAGGTAGGGATTTGATTCCAAACTACTCCTGCAATAGTTTTACCAAATCCTCTGGTTTGGAGTTTTGCGGATTGTGGTCGGCGGTGAGGCGGTAGGTTTGCCAACCCAAATCTTTCGCGACTTTCTCGTATTGGTAAAAGGCGTCTGCCTCCGGTTTCTGCGGGTCGTCCACAGTCAGGATGTATTTGCCATTCCTGGGATGCGGGCGGCGGAGCGGTCGGCGTTCGGTGAGCGTTGCGACGGACTGAGGGACATTATGCGGAAAACTTTCTGAATCGGCGACGAAAGGCGGGATCAGCATTCCGTCTTTTTCGTATTTCAGCAGGTCGGTGCCGCCCACGCGCAGGTCGAACGCACTTTTCCGGTCTTCAGCGATGTGAGCGTCGATATAGACGATCTGCGCGGTGCGGTCGGGCAGCGAATCAGCCACACCCGTGACGACCATCCCGCCGTAGCTATGGCCCACTAGGACGATGTTGTGCAGGTCTTCAAATAAAATCACGTTCACGATGTCGGCTACGTGGGTACTTAGGTCGACTTCTGACGAAGCCAGGTGATATCGTTCGCCCAGCCCCGTCAGCGTGGGGCGATAGACTTTATTCCCCCGCGCCGTAAGTAGCGAGTCCACTTTTTTCCAAGCATAGCCGCCACCAAAGGCTCCGTGAACGATGAGGTAGGTTTTGGGGGATTGGGCGAAGGCGGAAAGCGTTGTCAAAAGTATGAGCGACAATAATATCTTGAATTCTCTCATATTTGGAGTTAATGCGTTATCTTAGTAAGATACTAATCTTCATACTCATGCAATTAACCTATAAAATAACAGCCGACACGCTTGATGATGTTTTTTTGGAGGCCATCAAATCTCAATTCGCGGGGAAAGAAGTAAACATCACGATCGAAGAGGCAGAGTCTGCTGTGGTTGACCCGATCGACCAATTTCATAAAATGGAAAAGCTCCGCAAAAAGCTGAAAAGAATCAAAGTCGATTCTAGCATCAACTTGTCAGCGTTGGCTAACGAGTTGAACTTATGACTATTATCTTTAATTTCACGTTATTTTATAATTGGTTTTTCAATGCCTAAGCTGATCGAATACTTTGGATTGGTATTTTACTTCTATAGCAATGAACACCTACCCGTTCACGTTCATGTAAGCCACGCGGAATACGAGACAATCTTTGAACGCTTTTTTGAGGCAGGAAAATTGTCCGATATCCAAGTTCGCAAAGCAAGTGGTATTGAAATGCTGCCTGCTAAGGACCAAAAAGAAGCAACGAAAGTGCTTGAAAAATACGCAGATGAAATTGCGCAAAAATGGTTTGATTTTTTTGTCCTGAAAAAGAAACCCGACATTCGGAAAATTACAAAAAGACTATGAGAGCGCTAGCCGTAACCGATGCTGAATACTTGATTGACCACCAGTTGAAAATTAGTTTTTCTGATGGAACTAGCCAAATTGTCGATTTTGGCCCATTCTTAATCCAGCACCCGCATCCCCAACATGACAAGTACCGCCACCTGACAAATTTCAAAAAATTTAAGGTTGAGCGGGGCAATGTTGTTTGGGGCAAAGATTGGGATCTGATTTTTCCGATTTCCGAGCTGCACAAGGGTAATATTTCTCCGGCTGTGTATTAGAAAAATCATTTTCTGGCCAATTCAGCCAACTTCCTCTCCAAAGCCTTCCCGCGCAGATTCCGGGCCACAACTCTCCCATCAGGCCCGACCAGTACATTGGTAGGGTAGCCAGTAATATTGTAGGTTTCGACCAGCTTGTTATCCTTATCGGAGATAATCTGCGGCCAGGCCAACGGTCGCTTTTCCAAGAATTTTCTCAACTGGACAGGCGACTGAACTCCGGCAATGCTGACAAATTCGACGCGCTCCTTATCGACCCCTTCGTAGATTTTTTGCAATTCGGGTAGTTCCAGTACGCAGCCTTTGCACCAGGTACCCCAGAAATCCACAAATAGGTACTTGCCTTTGTAATCTGATGAGGCAATGGGTACTTCCGAGTCAAATAACTTGGCTTCGAAAGGTCGAAAAGTGTAGCCGGCTTGTAGCCCAAAACCTAATTTTTCGACGTACTCTCCCGCTAATTCAAGTACCTCGTGGCAGATATTCACGCCTAGGTTCCGGTATTTTACTTTATCAAAAATCCCCCCAACTGAAAGTAGATCGCCCTCTCTGACTGGTTCAGAAAAGCCTTTCAGAACTGAATTATTTTCATCGACAAGTACAAGTGAGGTACTACTATAATCGGGCCGACCTCCTCCGCTCAACACGATGTTATGAACTTGGTCTTTTACTTTCAATTTTGCGGTGGTGTACTGGGGGAAGCTATACGCTAACGGCCAGAAACTGGTTCGTCTAACGAGCATGGGAACTCGCTTTGAAACCACCTGGCCCTCTTGAAATACTTCGTAATTTACGTAATGCTTTTCATCCTCGGCATATTGGGTCATCGTGCTGTCCATTGCGTAAGCTTTGGGATAAAACACTTCATCATCGCTGAAATCCAGGTTATTGTTGGTATCAATGATTACCGCCGTCAGCCCTTGCTTGTCTTTACCACTCACTACGTACACATAACATTTGATCGGTTCGGCGGACAGTTCCTCGGGATTGATATGCCACTCTGGATTTTCTAGAAATCCATCAAACTCTTCTTGACTAATTTTCCCGGCTTTATAATTTTGGTAAATCAGCTGGCTTGAATTCAACCAAACCATTGATTTTTTTACTCCTCGCCATGACTCGGGAATCCCCTTCACGGGCAAATATGTTTTCACCCAGGTTTTTGCGGAGGAATCGTCCTTTTTATGCTCTTCAGAGAGAGGCCCCCAACCACCACCGCCCGGCCCAAAGCCTTCCACAAAAGTCAAGGGCAAGCGTATCGTTTGGTCCACAGCCTCGCCCTTTTCTCGATTTTGACAGGAAGTCAGGGCGCAAATAGCCCCCAGCAAGAAAATCAGTATGTTTCTCATGATATCAAGGTAGTTATTAGAAATTCCAATGCTGTAACAAAAAGCAGATGCAACTCCCACCCTACCCGATCCGCCAAGCCGTCCTGAACGTTCCCCCGCCCGGCGGGGTTATAGCCTTCGATTCCGGCTGCGGCCCGAATCATTTTTTTTAGCCAAGAACCTCCAATCTATAAAAATTCAAATGCAAAAAATACACGCAACCACTGTCCTGGGCGTCCTGCACAACGGGATGCTGGCCCTCGGGGCCGACGGACAGGCCACGATGGGCAATACCGTCGCCAAGAGTAACGTCAAGAAAGTTCGCGCGCTGCAGGGCGGCAAAATCCTGGTTGGCTTCGCCGGCTCCACGGCGGATGCCTTTTCGCTGTTAGAAAAATTTGAGGAAAAACTCAACGCATACGGCGGCAACATGAAGCGGGCCGCCATCGAACTCGCCAAGGAATGGCGCACCGACCGCTACCTGCGCAAGCTGGAGGCGATGATTATCACGGCCAACCAGGAAGAAATTCTGGTCATTTCTGGCACGGGCGACGTCCTGGAACCCGA
>NZ_JBGSXF010000022.1:0-2553 GCF_041751555.1 Persicitalea sp.
GACGCTCTGTCCATGTTCGACCTGAACGTGACCTTCTCGCCCAACAATGAGCTTTCGTACGCCGATGTGCTGGAAAATTTGCACATCCTGGATTACGATTATTATTTCAAAATCACGGACGCGCTGCTGAAAGGCAGCATCTCTGAAACACTGCTGTTGTTCGACGAAATTATCCGCAAGGGCTTTGACGGACATTTGTTTATCATTGGTTTGCTGGAACACTTACGCAATCTGCTGGTAACCAAAGATCCGGTAACGATTTCGCTATTGGAAGTGTCGGAGGTGGCCCGCAGCAAGTACCTCGACCAGTCGCAGCGGGCGGGCATGAGTTTCCTGCTGTCGGCCATGAGCGTAGGCAGCCAGTGCGACATCAACTACAAGACGTCCAAGAACCAGCGACTACACGTGGAATTATGCCTGATGAAAATGGCCAAACTGCCCGATTTGCTGTCGTTGCAAGCTTTACCAGCAAACGGGGGTCCGGCCGACCGGGAAGCTACCGAGACGGTAAAAAAAAAAGCTGAGTCCGAAACCGGGTCAGGCATTGCCCTGACCACCGAATCGGAGCCTCCCGCTTACGAAACAAAGGCAACGGTTCAGAATGGGACGGCGAGTTCCGGTTTCGGTACAGCGGCACCCGTCATTGCGCCCAACCGCCCTTCTCAGAGCAAATTACGCAGTACCGCGCACATTGTGGCTCCGGCAATCGAAGCTCCCGTCGCGACGACACAGGTAGTGGAAGCGCCCGTTCAGGCAGCGCCCGCTGAAAAGCGCGAGAAATTACCATTGACTTACGATAATCTTTACGAGATATGGGGAGAGTTTGCCAAAAAAAGAAAGGTAGAGCGCGATTCAGTCACCGAAGAATTGATTTTTGGTCGGGAATTCAAACTGGAAGGTCAAACGATCCGCATTGCCCTAGATAACGAACTGCAAAAAGAGGCGGTGGCGGCGATCCGAAACGAAATGATTCAGTTTTTTCGACAAAGACTCGATGCCCCCGAGCTTTCGCTCGACTACGCCGTCAACCAGCAGGAAATGAAGAAAGTGGCCTATACCGATAAGGAAAAATTCGCGGTAATGGCCGAGAAGAACCCGCATTTGCTGGAATTGCAGCAACTTTTGGGATTAGACATCGAATTTTGATTTTAGCCCGCCAGGCTGAGCAAAATTTTGTGCAAAAACAAAATCTGCGGGATTACGGCAGTGTTCTCACCATTATCTACTACAAAATCGGCCAATTTCGATCGGGCTTCTTCCGAAATCTGATTTCCCACGATTGCCAAAATGTCGGCTTCCGTACGCTGCGGGTCGCGGGCTTTTATCCTGTCAATTCTCAGTTGTAGAGGCGCGGTGACGACGATCACTTTATCCAGCGTGTTCCCCTCCCCCGCCCTGCTCATCAAGGCCGCTTCCCGAATCACGTAAGGCTGCGACGCGTGGCGTTCCAGCCAACGGTTACTGTCGGCAAAGACGCGGGGATGAACAATCTGATTGAGTTTTAGTAAAAGATCCGGTTCAGAAAAGACCCGCGAGGCGACATACTTGCGATTATAACTACCGTCAACCGCGAACGACTCCGAACCGAGCAACGTCATTACTTCCGTCTTGATGTCAGGGTCGTTGTTGGTAAGCCACTTGGCACGGGCATCGGCCTCGTAAACCGGAATACCCAAACAGGAAAAAATCCGGCAGACTATACTCTTGCCGGAGCCGATACCGCCCGTAACGCCAATTTGTAAAGGTTTCGGCAGCGTGTCCATCATTGCAAGACCGGGACCTCACGCAATATCCTGGCTACTTCGAAACTTACCAAAACCGTCGAGTGACTCACGTCCACCGTCCGCACGTCAGGAATGTTGAGTGGGAGGGTTTCGTCGTAGTTATTCTGAATTTTCCGCGTAGGAACGCGAACGATGATCGTGTCAGGATAAGCTCGAAGCATCGAGGCCGGGCCTTCAACCGAAATTAAGGAGGGAGAAACATTTATTAGGCTGGAAATCACATAGCCAGGCCGCATATTTATGGCCGCACTGTCCACCCATACGGGAATGATACGAGTACCTTTTCTTTCAAAGTCCAGTTCCAACGTATCGGCCACTACATAGTTGACTTGCACATCGGAAAAATGCTCAGCCAATTTATCAGACAGGGAAACGGTGTTGATGAAGTTGGCCTTGAGCGGGTTGGTCACTTTGTATTCCAAAGGTCGCTGAGCAAAACTCAGCCATGACTTGCGCAGCAAGTTCCAACCGTTGCCGGACACACTTATTGAAACCGTTTTAGGCAAAGGCTCGACGGGAATGTATTCCGCTTCGTCGTAGTCGAAGTGAATAGGGTAGTCCAGCCGTAAGGAATAGTCGTCTTTGTTCAGAGCCGTCATAAGCCAGAAAAAGGCAGCAGCCAGGAAGCAAACGGAGAAGACTTTCATGGGGTCAATTTTGAATGAGTGAATGATAGAGTATTGCTTTCGCCAGCTTACGCTTATTCTATCATTCACTCACTCTATCATTCTATCATTATCATTTGGTGCGGCTCACGGCAGATTTGTCA
>NZ_JBGSXF010000023.1:0-4984 GCF_041751555.1 Persicitalea sp.
CACCAAAAGCGGTTGGATAGAGCCGGAACGGAAGATCCAACTCGTTGGGCAGGAGCGGCACGACTACGGCCGTCCGCACGATGTAGGCTACCCCATTCGGGGCATGCACAAGAACGAGATGCTTTACGTCAAGAACTACCAGAACGACCGCTGGCCAGCGAGCAATCCTGAGACGGGGTACCTCAACACCGACGGAAGCCCCACCAAAACGCTCATTCTCAACAACCGCCGCCAGGGCGTAGACAAGAGTTTCTGGGATTTGAGTTTCGGTAAACGACCCGCCGAGGAGCTCTACGACCTGAAAAAAGACCCCGACTGTGTGGTAAACCTGGCCGCACTACCCAAGTACCAGACCGTCAAAAAGGCGATGGAGAAAGAAATGGAGGCCAAACTACTTGCCCAGGGCGACCTGCGGATGCTGGGCTACGGCCACCTCTACGAGCAGTATCCGTTCAGCCAGGACGTCAACGGCTTTTACGAACGCTACATGAAAGGCGAGAAAATCCCGACGGGCTGGGTGAATGATAGCGACTACGAGGACGGGCCGATCGAGGATTGACCACTACTTCAACTCCAACTCCTCCGTATTGACCTTGAACTGAACGCCGACCGCTTTTTGCATAGCATTTTTCATTTCGGAAAGTTTTTCGGGTTGTGCCTTAGCAATATTCTCCCGCTGACCAGGGTCTTTGGTTATGTCAAAGAGATGCGCTTCGGGAGCGATTCCCGTTTCAATATTTACCTGCTTCGACAAAGCATTTCCCTTGTATGCAGGAATCAGGATGTAATTTCCCTGACGAAAAGCCAGGCGGCCCGTAGCCTCCAGCACTAGTTCGTCGCGGCCTTTTTTGGATTCACCCAGGAAAGCCGCCAGTGTGTTTTGGCTGTCAGCCGAGGGGTTTTTCTGTCCGACTAACTCCGCCAAACTACCCACAAAATCCACCTGACAAACCAGCGCGTCCGACACCTGGGGCTCGATACGGCCCTTCCAGTAAGCGATGAAGGGTACTTTGGTGCCTGCCTCGAACAGGCTGTATTTTCCGCCGCGCAACGGCCCGGCGGCTTGGTGATCGCCGATTTTCTCAACGGCGTCGTCGTAGTAGCCGTCGTTCAGCACTGGCCCGTTGTCGCTGCTGAACAACACAAGGGTATTCTCAGCCAGGCCATCGGCTTCCAGTTTTTTCATGATTTCACCCAGGCACCAGTCGGCCTCGACGATAGCGTCGCCGCGCGGCCCCATGCCTGATTTGCCCACGAAGCGCGGGTGCGGCACGCGCGGGACGTGCGGTTGCTGCAAGGCGTAATACAAGAAGAAGGGTTCGCCCGTTTTCTCGGGATTGTTGTCATCGATGAAAGCTTTGGCCTGATTCAAGAACACATCAGCCATGTCCTCATCGTGCCATAAAGCCGACTTACCGCCTTTCTGGTAGCCAATGCGGGGGATGCCGTTATGCACCGATTGGTTGTGACCGTGGTGCCACTTCTGCTTCGTCATGAGCTCGGGATTAGAAATCGCGGTTGGTTCGCCGGGGAAATTCTCCTTGTAGCTTACCTGAATCGGGTCGTCGGCAGTCAGGCCCACCACGCGGCGGTTTTCGATATAGACCGTCGGGGTACGGTCGGTAGTGGCAGCCATAATGTAAGAGTAGTCGAAACCTACGTCATTGGGATTGCCGTGTAATTCTTCGTTCCAGTCCACATTCCCGTCACCGATGCCGAGGTGCCACTTGCCGACCACCGCCGTGCGGTAGCCCGCTTGTTTTAGCATTTTGGGTAGGGTAACAATAGTGGTGTCGATCAGCAGCGGCGCATCACCGGGCAGAATGCGTGCCTTTTCATTGCGCCAGGGATAGATGCCCGTCAGCAAGCCGTAGCGACTGGGTGTACAAGTGGCGGAAGTGGCATAGCCATTGGTGAATCGGATGCCACCCTTTGCCAGGGCGTCGATGTTGGGCGTCGGCAGCGTGTTCTGGCCGTAGGCACTCACGTCGCCGTAGCCGAGGTCGTCGAGATAGACGACGAGAATGTTGGGCCGCTCCGGCGTACCGGGTGCATTTTTGGACTTCGAATCCTGGCTTTCGGAATTTGAACAGGCAAGCTGGCAGACACAGAGTATTCCGGCTAAAAATAGTGATAAGTATAAACGCATGGATAACGATTTGGGGGTTTGGTTTTCAGGAAAAGCACACTATCTACTAAATCTAAGGCCCCCAGATTGATAATTGCCCATTAGAAGTAGGTCAGGGAAATAATTTTCTTTTGCTCAAAAACCTTCCTCTTGCTAAAAATGAGCTCAACTACTTGCCGCGTACGCCTTTTTCTCCTTCTTCTGACAACCGTATTTATTTTTTCCTGCAAAAAAGTTTCCCACCCCATAACGGAAAAAACTACCAGCAACAATAGGGCGACCGCCCTAAAGTCGGCTCCCGGAACGCCAAACCGGGACCAGCCCAACATTCTCCTCATCCTGACCGACGACCAGGGCTACCACGACGTGTCGTACTACGGAACCAAGGATTTGCGAACGCCCAACATGGATCAGATCGCCAGGGACGGGATGCGGTTCGATAATTTCTACGCCAACTGCCCCGTCTGCTCACCGACCCGCGCCGCTCTGCTCACGGGGCGCTACCAGGACTACGTGGGCGTGCCGGGTGTCATCCGCACCCATCCCGAAAATAGTTGGGGCTATTTCGATACTAAGGCGCAGACGCTGCCCTCCGCCCTCAAGCAGGCGGGCTACCACACCGCCATCATCGGCAAGTGGCACCTCGGGCTGGAATCGCCCAACACACCCACTGAGCGCGGCTTCGACTTCTTCCACGGTTGGCTCGGCGATATGATGGACGACTACGTGGCAAAGCGCCGCCACGACGTCAACTACATGCGCCGCGACGGGCAGACCATCGATCCCGAGGGCCACGCTACGGATATTTTTACCCAGTGGTCGGCGGATTATATCAAGTCAAGAGGTGTTTCCAAACAGCCTTTTTTTCTGTATCTGGCCTACAATGCGCCGCATTTTCCGGTGCAGCCACCCGCCGACTGGCTAAAAAAAGTGCAGGAGCGCGAGCCGGGCCTGCCTCCCAAACGCGCCCAACTCGTCGCTTTCATCGAACATCTCGACGATGGCATCGGCAAAGTGATTCAGGCCCTGAAAGAAAGCGGCCAGTATGACAATACGCTCATCATCTTCACCAGCGATAATGGCGGCCACCTGCCCAGTCTGGCCAACAATGGCCCCACCCGAGACGGCAAGCAGAGCATGTACGAAGGCGGTCTGCGCGTTCCGATGGCCATTAGTTGGCCGGGAAAAATAAAGCCGGGTACGGTGTCGGCGCAGAATAATTTATCGATGGACCTGTTCCCGACGCTGCTGGAAGTAGCCGGAGCGCCCGCTGTTCAGGGCATTGAGGGCCGTAGTTTTTTGGGTACTTTATTGGGGAAGACGCCCGCCGCAGAACCTGATCGTCCGCTGTACTTTACGCGCCGTGAAGGTGGTAATGACTACGCCGGACAATGCAGCTACGCCCTTCGCCTCGGCGATTGGAAGCTGGTGAAGAACAAGCCTTTCCAACCTTTGGAATTGTTCAATGTAAAAAATGACCCACTGGAAACGAAGGATTTGGCTGCTCAGGAGCCGAAAGTATTCAATCGGCTATCTGCTGAACTGATGTTGCACATTCAGCGCTCGGGCCGGGTACCGTGGCAAAAACCGGAAAACCAACCCTGATGATTCATCTATCAACCTAACTTCCTACATGAGGCTTCGCTATCTCTTTTCTTCTCTGATAATCATTTTTTCTACCAACTCTCTGCCAGTTCAGGCGCAGAGTACTATTTCCTCGCCATCTTTCATCTGGTGGAATCCGGCGGAGGCCACTTTTCCAGTCCTAGAAGGAAAGGCCTGGCCGAAAGAAACCAAAGAATTTTACGACCGACTCCCCGCGCGGGCCGAGGGACAAGTGCGAAAGGCCGTCTGGAATCTTTCGCAAGAATCGGCGGGGCTGATGCTGCGCTTTCGGGCCAACAGCGACCAAATCAAGGTTCGTTACATCGTCGGGAACAATCATGCCATGAAGCACATGCCCGCAACCGGAGCCAGCGGGCTGGATTTGTACGCGATTTCGAGCGATGGCGACTGGCGCTGGTGCGCCGGAAAATTTGCTTTTGGTGACACCATCGAATACCATTTCCGCAACCTCGAACCCAACGATAGGTACCACAAACTGGGCCGCGAATACCGCCTCTATCTTCCGCTTTATGACACAGTAAAATGGCTGGAAATCGGCGTTCCCGACAGCACGATTCTCACCCCGCTGCCCGTTCGCCCCGACTTACCCATTGTGGTTTATGGTACTTCCATCGCGCAGGGGGCCTGCGCCTCCCGCCCCGGAATGGCCTGGCCGACGATCCTTTCCCGAAAAATGGATCGTCCGCTGATCAATCTTGGCTTCTCGGGCAATGGTCGCCTGGAACCGGAAGTGCTGTCGCTGGTGGATGAAATCGAAGCAAAAGTTTTTATTCTGGATTGCCTGCCTAATCTCGTCAATCAGGAAGATTACCCGCTCGATACGGTGCGCGGTCGCATCATTCAGGCCGTCAGGATGCTGCGGCAACGGCACCCGACGACGCCGATTCTCCTGGCCGAACACGCGGGTTATACCGATGCGGGCATTAATCCAACCAGCCGAAAGCGGTTTTCGGAACCCAACGAGGTACTGCGGCAGGCTTTTGCCCAACTGCATAGGGAGAATTTAAAGGAAATTCATCTGCTACCCATCGCGGATTTTAACCAGGACATCGAAACGATGGTGGATGGCACCCATCCCAACGACCTGGGGATGATGCGCTACGCCGAGGGCTACGAAAAACACCTGCGCCAAATCCTGCGCGAGCCGCAGGGCGAGGTCAGCACCACCCGCCCGCTCATTCAAATGCGCGAACTACCTAACTACGACTGGGACGCCCGCCACCGCGAAAT
>NZ_JBGSXF010000024.1:0-5573 GCF_041751555.1 Persicitalea sp.
GTCATCAATCAGGTGGGCTACCGGAACACCATTCAGGAAGGTTTGGATGTGGTTGCCGATGGCCTCGATGCGGTACTTGTTCCACTGGTTGTTCTTGAAGGCCGTTTTGGCCTTCGGATTCAAGTCGCCCGGATAAAGCCAGCCGCGGCGGGCTTCGTCGTAAATCCCCGCCGCCCAGCCGCGTGCGCTAGGGTCGATCTCGACCTGATAGCCGTGAACGCGACCATCCATATAATCGGGCTTGGATTCGCTACGGATTTGAATGCCGGAATTCAGCTTATCGTCCACCATTACTTCCAGTTCGAGGATGAAGTCGCCATACTCTTTTTCGGTCGTCATGAACGAATTGGGGGTATTCATCGTGGACGTACCGACGATGGCTCCGTCCTTTACTTCGTATTTGGCTTTACCGTTCAGTTGCTTGAAGCCGCTGAGGTCTTTGCCGTTGAAGAGGTTCTGCCAGCCGTCTTTGGAAGATTGGGCGTGGGTGTTTTGAATAAAGCAGCTTGTCAATAGAGCCGCTGCTAAAAATAGCGTTTTTCTCATTCTTTGGATTTTTGGGTAACAGAGTTTTATGAGGATTGACCCAGATTTTCACAGAGCCACTTTTTCAGGAGTACAACGATTGGGGGCTTTCACTAATTTTAAAAACGATGTTCTGTATCCTTTACCCTGACAAAAAGGGGGGGACAAAGTTTATTTACTATCCAAATAAAAGAAAAGCCTCCGAAATCGAAGGCTTTCCATTCAGCGAACAATCAACAAGCGTTCATCCACTCGTTCTATCATTCAAATTTAATACCCCGGATTCTGGGCAAAGCTGGCTTCGCCACCTTCTACCCGGTCCAATTGATTTTGAGGAATGGGCCGAAACAGGTGCATGGGTGCGATGTTGGGAGCTGCTTGGGCATTGTACAATTTCACGCGCTCGATCAGGATCCCCCAACGCTTCAGATCGAACCAGCGCTGCATTTCACCGTACAGTTCACGAGCTCTTTCTTCGTAGATCAATTCCATATTCATCTGCGCCTCTGTCACCTCCATAGCCTTCTCCTTGCCGGGCCAAGCCGCACGACGGCGAACCATATTGATAGCCGCAACCGCACCAGCCTTATCGCCTGAATTGAGCAATGCCTCGCTCAACATCAAATATGTGTCGGCCAGTCGATAGTTGAAGTAATCGCGCGTACCCTCAAACTGGGTACGGTCGGCACGGGCTCCGTCGATATGCTTGCGCACTGCAGGGAACACCCGCTCGGAGTAGGCACTGGGAACCAATACCTGATAAGGACGCTTGGCCCGTTCCGCCACCGACATCTCGAAGCCTGGATCGAAAATGGTCGTGTCACCCAAGGCAAACGTCACCGTGGCTTTCGACTTATCAAAAGTAGTGTTATACTTGCCAGGCTTGTTGGAATAATACACATCCTTGAACGTCTTGTAGTAACGGCTGTCGTTCGTACGGTTGGCCAAGGCAAAAATCTTATTGAGTGTGTAGTCCGTTGGACGGTACCGCTTGAAAGGACGTCCATTCTCCGTATCGCGCTGCATTCCTGGAAGTACATCGTACTCCATCAGGAAAAAGACGTGCGAGTTGTTGCCGCCACCGTTGGTAAGCGGACTTCCAGTGAATTGGGTGGCGAAAACGATCTCGTCGTTCTTCTCGTTGCCCTGCCGATAGACATCGGCGAAGTTGGGCAGAAGCCGGAAGCTGTAATTTTTGATCACATTATTGGCGTAGGTCGCTGCTTTGGCGTAGTCATCCCCTGCCTTAGCTTCTGAGGTGGCTTTGGTCAGATAGACATCGGCCAGCATCATTTCGGCCACCGCCTTGGTTACCCGTCCGTATTCTGCCGCCTGACCTTTATTGTCCAAATCCGGCAGAGCCTCGGTCAAGTCTTTGATAATGGCCGTATACATTTGAGGAATGGTGGCCCTGGTGGCCACTTTTGTCGGGGCTACCGTTTCAGTTAGCCGCAAATCCACACCTCCGTACAATCGGGTCAGGATGAAATAGTAATGCGCCCGCAGAGCCTTTACTTCCGCGATACGCTGCTTCTTGACAGTCTCGGCGATGCCAGTCACATTGGCTCCCCGCTCGATGACGGCATTGGCCACATTGATGCCACTGTACAAAGCATCCCATACTTCACGGGGATGAGCCGCCCTGGAGTCGAATGCACCATCGTAAGTATTGATGAACTTATGGCTACCATCGGCACCGTTGGTCGTAATATCGGTTCCAAAAATGGTGAAATTGTTACCGCGTTCGGTTCCGTACCAGTCGCGCAAAGTGGAATACACCGAGTTTACCCCGTCGTTGAAACCTGTGGGTGTGTTGAGGTAAGCACTTCCAATCCCCGAGATCACCTCTTCATCCAGCACATCGTTGCTGCAGGACTGCCCAAAAAGCAAGGCAGCCGCTAGTGCGCCTATTTTTAGATATTTTGCTTGTACTTTCATTTTTTAGCAATTTAATTTCTTAACGATCTGATTAAAATTTGGCGTTGATCCCGAACGTGATGACCGACGTAGCGGGAGATAGGTCAGAACCAATTGCACGGTTCTGGTTGCTCGGGCCGTTGTCCAATTCTACTTCGGGGTCGATTCCCTTGTACTTGGTACGGTACTCCGAGAAGATGAAGGGCTGTTGAATGCTGGTGTAAAGACGAAGGCTGGTCATTCCCAGCTTGGAAGCCCAGTTGCCCGGTACGTTGTAGCCAAAGTTGATGTTACGTACCTTCAGGAACGAGCCATCGAAATACCGCAGCGTGGAGCTGTTGCGGGGCGATTCCTGGTTCTCGTTCGGGCGTGGAAACTCGTTGGTTGGATTGTTGGGCGTCCAGTAGTCGATGTCCAGGTTGTTATATCGACCAGCCAAGGTGTTGTTTCCCTGGTGGAAACCACTGATGATGAACTGTCCGGCCCGAGCGTAGAGGAAGAACGACAAATCGAATCCTTTGTACTCGAATCGGTTGGTCACACCAGCCACGAAAGCCGGGATGGCAGAACCAAGGATTTGACGATCAGCGGCATTGATTACGCCATCGTTATTGAGGTCTTCGATCTTGATTTCACCGGGATTGTAGCCGTAGGATTTGGCAAGATCCAGTTCGTCTGTTTGCCAGATCCCAATCTTTTTCAAGTCGTAAACTACCGACAACGGCTCTCCAATAAAGCGTCCGGCGGCCACATCGTCCACTTTTCCATTCGCCAGTTCCACGATTTCCTCTTTGTTGCGGCCAAAGGTAAGGTCGGTTCTCCATTCGAATCCTCCTTTGTTTACATTCACCGTCGAGAGCGTCAGTTCGATACCCTTATTGCGGGTATGGCCGATATTGGTCGTAAAGCCTCCAAAGCCCGTCGAGTTAGGCAGTGGCTGCGGTGCCAGAAGGTCGGTCGTATTGGTAATGTAGTATTCTATGGCACCCGATACGCGGTTGCCAAAGAAACTGAAATCAAGGCCTGCGTTGGCCGTGGCCGATGTTTCCCACTTCAAATCGGGGTTGCCGATCGAGCCGGGACGATAGCCGAAAGCGGCGCTGTTTTCCCAAGCGTAGGAGGAACGGCTCAAGTTCGCCTGTGTTTGATAGGGGTTGATGGCCGTGTTACCCACCGCGCCGTAGCTAAGGCGAAGTTTGAGTTGGTCCATCCAGCGCACGTCCTTCATAAAATTCTCATTCGAGATATTCCAGCCAACGGCCACCGAGGGGAAATAGCCGTACTTGTTGTTGGCACCGAAGCGCGACGAGCCATCGGCCCGGATGGTGGCTGTGAGTAAGTACTTATCGTTGAAGTCATAATTGACCCGTGCCATATACGAAAGCAAAGTCCACTGGCTAATTCCGGTATCGACACCGTTGACCTGGCTGGCATCACCCAGGTTGTAAAACTGCTGTGTACGGGCGGGAATACCGTTCACGCTGATATTAGACGCCTCCCGATTGTCGCGTTGAAAAGACTGAAGCAGGGTCACGTTCAGATTGTGAATCTGGTTGAACTGCTTCGTATAAGTAAGAATGTTCTCGAGCGTGTAGTTGAACCAGAATCGGTTGCCAACAGAACCCGAGGCAGGTGCTCCACGGCGGGCCTGTGTTTGGCTATCGAAAAAGCGGCCATAACGGTCGATCTGGAAATCGGGGCCGAAGTTAAAGCGGTACTTCAACCCATCGATAATATCCCACTCGCCATAGATGCTGTTGAAAATTCGGTAGTTTTTACGCTCGTCGATGATCGCACCCGGCACGATTTCGGCCAGAGGATTGGTACGCAGCCCATCTTGCGTGGGCAAGAAGATTAAGTTGCCCTCGTCGTCGTATGGCTTGCCGAGTGGGTTTTCGGCTAGTGCGCCACCAAGCGGATTGAAGTTTTCACCATTACGCTCGCTATATACCGCCAATGTCGAAGTACCGACGCGAACTTTGTCATTAATCTTGTGATCCAGGTTGAGCCGGAAAGAATAACGGGTAAAGTCCTGGCTTTTGACTACCCCTTTGTCTTTAAAAACGTTCGCCGAAAGATTGAACACGGTTTTCTCCGTACCGCCCGATACGCCCACCTGGTAACTGTTGATAGTACCCGTGCGAAGCAGTGCTTCGGGATAGTCGGTGCTGCGGCCCGACTTAATACCTTCCAACTCTACGGGTTCAAAGATAACGGCATCAGCCTGGTCAGTAGCTGGTCCGGCGGGATAGTGATTGCCTGCCCGGCGCGACTCGCGCTTGTACTCGGCAAATTCGGGACCCGTGAATACGTCGATCCGTCCCAGCGACTGGTTGACACCACTGTAAGCATCGATGCTCACCGTGGTTTTACCGGGCGTTCCGCGCTTCGTGGTGATGATTACTACGCCATTGGAACCCCTCGAACCATAAATAGCCGTAGAAGAGGCATCTTTCAGAATTTCCATCGAGGCAATGTCGTTGGGGTTGATGTCCTCGATGCCTCCCGAAAGCGGAATCCCATCCACCACAAATAGCGGATCGTTGGAGGCGTTGAAAGAACGCCGACCCCGGATACGGATTTGAGGAGAAGAGCCTGGCTTGCTACCTGCCTGGTTCACGTCCACTCCGGCGGCACGACCTTGTAAAGCCTGCTGAGCGTTAGTTACGGGCAATTCGCCGATCGCCTTGGCACTTACCGACGAAATCGCTCCCGTTACCTGGCTTTTCTTCTGGGTACCGTAACCCGTAACGATTACTTCGTTCAGGGTTCTTAGATCCACGGCCAGGTTGACATCGACCACGCTGCGGTTACCAATGGCAATTTCCTGAGTGGTGAAGCCTACAGCAGAGAAAACGAGTGTTGGATTGGTGCCGATAGCATTGATCTGGTATTTACCATCGGCGTCAGTGGTCGTACCCGTATTTGAGTTCTTAAGTACTACCGTAACACCGGGAACACCCGTGTTATCTTCGACGGAAGTGACGGTACCCGTGACTATGCGGTCTTGGGCATACAGTGTGTGCAGGGGCGACAGTCCTATCGCTAACAGAAGGAGGAAAGAGAGCATTCGGGAAGGGCGCACTCTATGGCGACCTTTCACTTCCCGGAATTGTAGGGTAAATGATTTA
>NZ_JBGSXF010000025.1:0-2937 GCF_041751555.1 Persicitalea sp.
GGCTCCCACGTCGCGGTTCGATTTCTGCACGGCCATCATCACCATGTTGAGCGGGATGCCGTAGGCTTTCAGCGCATCGGGATCGACGTCGATTTGGTATTCCTGCACAAAACCGCCGATGGAGGCCACTTCCGAAACGCCCTCGACGGCGTTGAGGCCGTTCTTGACGTAAAAATCCTGGGCGGTGCGGATTTCGCGCAGATCCCAGCCGCCCGTCGGGTTGCCGTCTTTGTCGCGGCCTTCCAGCGTGTACCAGTACACCTGCCCCAGGGCGGTAGCGTCCGGTCCGAGGGTAGGCGTGACGCCCTCGGGCATCAGTCCGGCGGGCAGGGAGTTTAGTTTTTCAAGAATCCGGGACCGTGACCAATAGAACTCTGCATCTTCCGAAAAGATGATATAGATGCTGGAAAACCCAAAAATGGACGAACTGCGGATCGTCTTGACGCCCGGAATGCCCAACAGGTAGGTCGTGAGCGGGTAAGAAATTTGGTCTTCGATGTCCTGAGGCGAGCGACCCGGCCACTGCGTGAACACAATCTGCTGGTTCTCGCCAATGTCGGGAATAGCATCCACCGGAACCGGATCTTTGGGCAGGAAACCCGTGTTCCAGTCAAAGGGCGACGTCACCACGCCCCAGGCGACCAGGGCAATCAGCAGCAGCACCGTGACTAGCTTATTTTCCAGGAAATACTTAATAATGGGCTTCAGCATACTATGGATTACAGAAAATAAATCTGTTTTTCTCGGACGCGAAAAACGTCCGATAGCCGGGCTTTCTCCAAAGCCCGGCCTTACATCATAGCACGAAAATCAAATTAGGAAAGTCTGAAAGAGTACCTGCACATCCCGTTTGAGAAGCGGTGGCGGGTCAATGCGGCGCGGCGCGATTTCCTGCGCCGTGGATGATTCAAGGTAAAGAAAGGAAAAGACGACAGGCTCACCAATCGGCGCATGAAATTGCGGGGCTGGCAGGTCGGTCGGCTGGTTGTCGTCCGTTTGGATGTGCTGGTGCATATTCTCGCAGCAGGGTTCCGCCGTAATACTGGTGCAATTGGTCTGAGAAACTTGGTATTCAGCAGATTTAGTATTCATACCGCAATCCCAATCCCCGCCGCCCAGGCGCAGCCCGCTCTTCACCGCGTGGCCCCCGCAAAAGTGGGTGGCGACGGTAAAGCCCATATTACTCATCATGAGCAGGAAGGCCAGCGCTATGGTCAGGATTTTTTTCACTCTTGGCAAAAGTACCTTTTCGTACTTAAGGATGAACTACACAATACCAATCGAGTACTGCAAGATTTTGTTTTCGAGTTTGTTACGGGGCAACTCGTTTTCTATGCACTACGGCCATTTGTTTTTATGCTTAAAAACACACCAAAGCGGCTCATTACAGTAGAAAATTACTTTTTCGTCCCACCCAGCACCATCCCCTTGATCGACTCACCGTCCTCCCAGACACAGAATGCCTGGCCGTCGGTCAGCGCGGCCACCCTGGGGAAGCGGCCCGTTCCAAGATTTTTCGGCTCCTGGCTGCCCGGTGGACGAAACCACACCTCACCCTGATCCTGCCAGACGACGAACGTGCTACCGCCGCTGGTGGCCACCGATGCATTTCGGCCCGACGCGATGGGCCGTTCTGCTTCGCCCGGTTTCGACAGGTACAGCTCCTTTTCCCGCCGCCACACCGTGGTCAGCCCGTCGCTGCCAGCGCTGATGCCGCCACCATCCATGGGGCAGGCATTGAGTTTCCAACTGCCGTTGCCCATTTTCACGGGTGGTTGAAAGGTTTTCCCGCCGTCGAGCGAAGTGGCGACGTACATGTTGCGCGCCCCGTCGAGCCAGTTCCTGAACATCACGTATACTTTTTCACCCTGCATCGTGGCGGAGGGCTGGCAACACTCACATACCGTCGAGTCAGGCGAGCGGTACACCAGTTGGTTCTTACTCCACGTCTGCCCACCGTCGGTGGAAATGGAGCCGAATATTTTGTTCTTTCGATCGCCGCGCAAGTCGAGCCAGGTAACGAAGAATTTGCCCTTTCCGTCGCTGGCAAGGGCGTTGAAGCCTTCTTTGGCTATCTCGGGCGTGTCATTGACCGGACGCCGCCTTCGCCACTTACCCGTTTTTCGATCGAGCGTGTAGGCATACAGGTTGCCAGCCTTATCGATGGCTGTGATGACCGTTGCAAGTCCAGAGGAGGCAATCTGCGGCCCCCGCGAGGCACCCAGATGCAAACCTTTAAGGCTGTCCACCAAGACGGGTGAGGCAAAGGTTTTGCCCCGGTCTTTGGAAAAAGAATAGTAAATCGCATTTTCTCGGCCGAACACCATTTCGATGTTCGCGTCCGCTCCCGCAAAGATATTTGGCTGGATACCGGGTTGGGAAAAAAGTGGCTGCTGGGCTTGGGAAGCCGAAATACCGATGGCCAGCATCAAGGCCAGGCAGGTGAATCTCTTCGAAGTGTTCATAAAAACAATAATGGTTTAAAGTGATACCAGGTCCAAAGGCTCAACCCAGTGTCAGCTTACTCGGAAATTGAGCATCATGCCGTCGTCCTCATGTTCGAGGTTGTGGCAGTGGAAAACGAATTTGCCAGCCCGCTCGAACTTGGTGATGACGCGCACGCTCTCGCCCGGCATAACCAGCACGGTGTCTTTCCAACCCTTCTCGTGGGCCATAATTTTGTTCCGTCCGCCAGCGCGGCTGAGTACCTGGAAAAAAGTGCCGTGCATGTGCATCGGGTGCGGCTCGTCGCCGTTGGTGTTGTTGAACTCCCAGATTTCGACGTTGTTCAGCGGGACCGACTCGTCGATCCGGTCCATCGAAAAGGTCTTGCCGTTGATCGTGTGCATCCCCGCCATGCTTTTCATTTTGCCCATCTTGTGCTTGCCCGAGCCTTCCATGGATATTCCAATATCGAAAGTCCGGGTTTTGGTGGCG
>NZ_JBGSXF010000026.1:0-4703 GCF_041751555.1 Persicitalea sp.
GCCTCGGCGACGTACAGCCGCCGTTGGTCGGGCGAGATGGCCACACCAAAGGGAATCAGGCCACGCAAACTACCCAGGCGCGGCTCGGGATTGAGGTAGATGGTGTTGACGACCGTATCTTGTTTCATGTCGATGACCGACACGCAATCATTGTTGCCATTGGTCACGAACACGTACTGATCGGTAGCGACTACGGAGTTAGGGCTGCTGCCGCCCACGGCGGGAAAATCCTCCACCATCTGCCCGACCAGAATACCAGTTTTGATCTTGGCCGTCACGGCGGGTTTGCCATTTTGAATTTCGTAGCTCCACACCGAAAAAGCTTCGGGATCGTTGGGATCGCCCAGCGGCGGCACGCCCTCGGCGGGAATCCCCTCCTTCATTTCTTTGGAATTGTACTTGGTTGAAGGCCATTTGTGAGCGGTGCTTTTCAAATCGTCTTTGTCCAAATCCGTGAACGGCTTGTACTCGAACACGCCCACGTTGGCGACGTACACCCGCTTTTCATCGGGCGAAAGACACACACCAAACGGGTAGCGGCCCGTCGGGATGCTGTGCCGGATTTTCTGGGATTTGGTGTCGATGACCAACAACCGGAAGCCAATTTGGTCTAAGGCGTAGAGAGTGCCGCCGTCTTTGGTCAGCACCATGTCGCCGATGTAGCCGTGGTAGTAGTTGATGCCGTTGGCCTTGGTGGCGCAGTCGATGGTACTTTTCGGCTTGCCCGTCGCCAGGTCGAAGAGGAAAATCTTGTTGGTTTCGCCGCCCGCTACGTACACCGTTTGGTTGTCGGGCGTGATGGCGAGGCCCATGAAGCAGGCTTCCAGCACGCCGTTGTCGGTTTTGGCCTGGTCGGGAACTTGCTGGACGCTGGCGTTTTCCTGCAACACGTTCCTAATGATGCTGATCGAAATCGGGTTAATGCCTGAATTAGCCGTAACCGCTACACTGCCATCAGGACTCACTGCTAAACCGTAGGGATGCGGAGCAGTAGTGATTTGTCGGCCCAGCGGCGTAATGAAGCGGCCGTTGGGAAGCGTGGTGGTGCCGCTTTTGTCGATTTTCAGGTAGGAGGCTCCGGCGGGGGTATTGGCAACCCACTTTTGGGCGAAGGCGGGGAGGGTGAGGAGGATTAGGGCGAGGAGTAGGGGGAGTGATTTCATGATGTTTTCACGGCAGCGGCCGACCGTCTCACCCCCGGCCCCTCTCCTGAAAGAAGAGGGGAGATTGATCTAAGAGAATGCCCCCTTTCTCCTGACAGCCGGGCAGCCGTTGCTGAGAAAGGGCGGGGGGATAGAGGTTTTGTTAGTTTTTGAGTTTCAAATAATTTTCAATCAATGCCAGATAATGCTCCAAACCCGGCGTGGGGTAGTTTTTCTGCTTAGCGGCTTCGTCCCAGCGGCGCATCCGTAGGATGAGATCAAAGTACGGATTTTTTTCAAAAAACCGGGCTTCTGCTTCCGTCATCGGGCCACCCTGAAATGCGAGGGTTTGAATGCTGGCTTCGGAAAGCGCGGCAAAGTACCCTGGTTTCTTGAATGTCAAGTACCTTTTGGCGTTGACATGGTTTTCAATCAAAGTACCCACCTTATCTGAAAAACCTCGCTGGCGTAGCCAATCGGCGGCGACGCCCTCGTGGTCGCGGCGACCGTACTCATCCATAAGTTCGGCGGGATCATCGGTCGGGAGCATATGGCCGATGTCGTGCAGTAAGGCGGCAACTTGTACCTCCACGTCGTAGCCGTCGCGTTTGGCGAGTTCGGCAGCCTGGGCGGCGTGTTCAAACTGCGAGACTTCCTCGCCGTAGTAAGGCTCACGGCCGTGCTGGTCGAACAAGGCGCGGATTTCGGTGAGAGTTTCTTCGGAGTAGTTGGGTGATTTGTCATTCATAATTATTGCATTGCTTCCACCACTGCCTTCCCCGTCCAACATTCAAATGGCTTTACATTCAAAACCTTAGCGACCGTTACGGCAGTGTCAAAGGTATCGATCGGTGTACGCAGTGCGTGATTTTTGAGAATGCCTTTTCCCGAAATAATCCAGGGAATGTTCATCTCGGCGGCGCTGTTGCCTCCGTGGCCTTTGTCTACCCCACCGTGGTCAGCGGTGATAAGAACCACCGTTTCGTTTGCTTTGCCGGAAGCGCGGATAGCATTCATGATCCTGCCAACGAGCAAATCCGCTTTGGTAACAGATTGGTAGTAGGTCGGCGTGCCGTGTCCGGCGTCATGTCCCGCGTGATCAACGTGGTCGAGATGGATAAAAGTAAATAGTGGCGCATTGGCGGCAATGTAGTTAGCGGCTTGCGCGGCGGTGTCATTTTCGCCTTTTCCGTCGATTTTTATGGTGCAGACGTCGTCTTCCAGCAATCTTCCAAAATCATCCCAATCGTAAAAACAGGCAACCTTAGCATCCTTATTTTGCTCGCGAACGGCGCGGAAAATTGTGGGGTAAGGCTGGCCTTTATTGCCGCCGCAGTAGGCTTTGTCGGCGATGTCAGTGCGTTTCCAGCTATTGGCCCAGATTTCGTGGTGCGCGGGCGAAGTACCTGTAATCATCGACGCCCAATTGGGACTACTGGAACTCGGGAAAACTGCCTTCGCTGTCATGGAGTAGCTGCCGTTCCGCATCAGCGAATCCAGGACAGGCGTGGTGGCATTTTGGATGCCGTCGGGGCTGAGGCCGTCGAGACCGATGACAACGACGTGGTTTTGGGCGAGGGTAGTGAATGGCAGGAGGATTAGAAGTATGAGATAGCGCATTTGAAGTTTATGGGTCTAAATATTTTAGAAGGTCAGGAGTGCTTGGTGTACTTTTTAAATAAAGAAAACGAGAGTAATCTACTCCCGCTTTTCAAAATCACCAAACCTATGATATGATAGTCTTGCTTACTGGGAGATCCAGAGGGCTTTGTTGATGCTGTCGTCGCCGCCGAACTGCCGCTGGATGGCTTCCTTGTAATTGGTTTCGTTGGTGGTGCGTTCTGAGAAGGGATAGAGCCAGCGCAGCGCAATGCGGCCCGAGTTGCCCGTGCCGACGCCCGTCAGGAAGTTGGGAACGCCCGTGCGGCGGTAATTGAAGTAGGCTTCCATTCCCGAGTTCATGAAAAACGCCAGGTACTTCTGCGTCAGGATTTTTTCCAGTCCGGCGGCGGTTTTGCCATCGTATTTCACCAGCGGCTGGGCGTAGTACTGTTCGAAGTTAAAGTCGATCGTGTAGGTGCCGAAGTCAGCGGCATCGCGGCCCCCGGTGCGCGAGTAACGCATGGTGAGCGTGCCATCCTTCACGCCGTAGAATTCCTGCGATGCCTTGATGCCCTTCTTGTACCAGGACTCGGCGTCGCCGCTGGCCCAGCCGCGGTTGATGCCCTCGGCCAGGTTAAAGCATAGTTCAGGAAAGCCAAGAATGAAGGTTGCCTCGCCGACGTAATTGGTGTAATAGCGCGAGCGGCTTTGGAAGGAATACACACCGGGTGCGAAGCCCGCGCCGTTATCACGGCCCGCTTTTTCGGTCATGTCGGTGAGGTCTTCACCCGAACTAGCCCCCACGAAGACCGAGAAATCCGAAGGGTTCTTTCCCGCTTTCAATTGCGCTCCGGCGGGCTCGGCCACTACCATCACGCGCGGGTCCTGGCGAGCCACGGTAAGGTCGATGTAGGTTTTGGCCATGTTTTGCCGCGTGGCGTCGAAACCAAAGTTGTCGGGATTGGACGGGTACTTGTTGAAGTTGTTGGAGACGAATTGCAGGTTGTCGCCCATGCCTGAGAAAATCGGAAACTTAGCCGGGTTATTGAGCACTTCGGCGAAGCGGCTTTGCACTTTCAATTCGGCGTCGTCGGCCTGCTTGCTCAACCGCATCAAGATGCGGAGTTTCAGAGCGTTCACGGTTTTCTGCCATTTGCGCAGGTCGCCGTTGAAGTAAAAATCGCCCGGCACGGTAGTTTCGCCCTTGGCAATCAGTGAGGCCATGTCAGTGTTTGCCTCGTCCAGCCATGTCAGGATTTGGGCGTATATCTGCTTCTGCGTGTCGTACTTCGGCGTGAGGTTGCCGCGTCCTTCCAGGGCTTCCATGGCGGGGAGGTCGCCCACCCGCACCGACATCTGATCGTAGAAATACGCCCGGAAGAACTTGCCCAGCGCTGAGTAGCCGTTCACGTCGGCGGCCCCGGCGCGTTTGGCTTCCTCCTCCATTTTTATTACGTTTTTCAGGGTAAAATAGTGATTCGGCATTTCTCCAAACTGGTACTCATTGGTCCCGTAGTAGTTATAGTTGATGGCATAAAACTGGTTCCAGCGCATCTCCGAACTGAACGGTCGGCCCGTGTCGTCGTACAAATCGAACTCGATGCCCTGCAATACCAGGGAAGCGGGGGCCGTGATGGCGCGGTTCGGGTCTTTTTCGAGATATTCAAAAGTCTTCTCGCAGCTCGAAAGGGCCAGGCCCAAGACGAGGAATGCGTAGGCAATTTTAATATTTGTTTTCATGATATTTTTAGGTATTAGGTGGTTAGCTGTTAGGTTATTAGGTATGTTTTCCTCAAACCAAAAGTCATGAAGCTATCAATCGGTAGCCACTTTGGATCTTTGCCCCTTTGTGCCTCCTCTTCAAAATGTCAAACTCAAATTCACTCCGTACCGCCGCGTCGAAGGCGACTGCAAGCCTGAACCACCGCCGGAAACGTACTGGTTGAGGTCGATGTCCTT
>NZ_JBGSXF010000027.1:0-7604 GCF_041751555.1 Persicitalea sp.
TTTCCTGAGTGCATTGGAAAAAGCACTCGGTACGGATTACGGACTTACCCAAATACCAGGCTTCATGCAAACGGCGGGTTTCGAGCAGCACATCGTTGGGCCGCTGGGTATCGTGCACAACTGGGGCGACAGCGGCGACAAGAATGGTGTCAGTCCGACCTTATTCTGGTTTGCCAGCAAGAAAAACGACCCTTCCTTATTGTGGATGCAGAAAAAGGTGATCGACGAGCAGCCGGGCCGTGACCTGGTGAAAGACCGCACCCTGCCCGCCTTGCTGATTTGGGGCGCGGGCATGAATTTGTCAAACATACCGCCGCCGCAGGAAAAATTCTGGATGGGGCAGGGACCTAGTCCGGTGGCGATGATGCGTAGTTCGTGGACTGATCCCAACGCCATTTTTGTAGGGTTCAAGGCGGGGTCAGCCTCGGTTAACCACGCCCACATGGATGCGGGCTCTTTTGTGCTGGACGCTCTGGGTGAACGCTGGGCGATGGACTTCGGACCGCAGAACTACAACTCGCTGGAAGAACTCGGAATCAAGCTATTCGGTCGCGAGCAGGACGCTGAGCGTTGGGACATTTTTCGTTACAATAATCTGGTGCACAATACCCTCACAATCGACGGAAAGTATCAGCGGGTGAAGGGCTACGCCAAAATTGACGCCTTTTCCAACGATCCGCAGAACATGGCCATCGTCTCCGACCTCTCTACGGTTTACGACGGACAAGCCGTCTCGGTTAAGCGCGGCATCGCTCTGCGCGATGACAAATATGTTGTCGTGAGGGACGAAATCAAAGCTCCCGGCGTGGATTCGCCGAACAAAGACATTACTTTACGCTGGACGCTGCTTACGCCCGCGAATGTTTTCGTGCAGGATGGTAAGACGGTGGTACTTTCGCAGCGGGGCAAGACGATGTATTTATCCTTCGACACCTCCACCCCAATCAAGATCAAAACCTGGTCCACCAAACCGACGCACGACTACGATGCGCCAAATCCTAACACGTACATGGTCGGCTTCGAGGCGACGCTGCCCGCTGGCTCCTCCCACTCATTCAACGCCATTTTCTCCAATACCAAAAGCCTGAATTCATCTCCCGTAAAGCCGCTTTCCGAATGGAAGGTGGAATCCACTAAGTAGAAGACATTGCTGCTCCCCTTTCTTTAACAATCCCGCGAAGGTGTTGCCGAAAATTAATGTTTTAGCTCGAAAAATCTTTTCGAAGGTAAGGCATTGAATGAAAGTAATTTGCCAATCGAAGCGCGTGATTTTGTTCATTTTCTATTTTTCATTTTCCATTATCCAATAAAAAAAAGTAGGGGTCAAATGCCCATCCGTCCGTCCGTAATCAGTAATCGGATATCGTACGGAGTAGGTTAGCCCCACCACCCTAAACGAACCGATGAAGCCTTACTCGGAATATACCGCCGAAGAGTTAGCGATGGAACGCCTGTTCATCCGGTGGGTGCGCTATCCTGACGATTCGAAGGTAGCCGATTATTGGGTAGGTTGGGTGCGGGATAATCCAGAACAGCGAGAGACGGTCGAGTCGGCCAAGGCTTTGGTAGACACGGTTTCGGACTGGGACGACACAGAAATTTCTGACGAGGAAAGTGTTTCACTCTGGAAGCGCATCCAGAAATCGATAGGTAGTTTTCCACTGTTGACTGATTCGGAGAAGTCCGATCGTGTCAGCAAGGAGAATCGGATATTTCTGAAATGGATTATGGGGATAGGGGCTACGGTCGTGGTAATATTCTTTTTGTTTATTAGGGAGACCACTCCTTACGATGAAAATCAAGAGAGCCGTAACGCACTTGCCGCTCCCTTCGATTTAGGTAGTCATTCAAAAACAGATTCCATCCAGGGCTATTCCCAGTCCGATTCTACCAAAAACAAGCTACCGATAAAATAATTTTAGTTTAATTTCAGTTTTAATAAGTACAATTTAATTTTTATCTCAACCATCCAACTAATGATTAAATCATTTACCCTACAATTCCGGGAAGTGAAAGGTCGCCATAGAGTGCGCCCTTCCCGAATGCTCTCTTTCCTCCTTCTGTTAGCGATAGGACTGTCGCCCCTGCACACACTGTATGCCCAAGACCGCGCTGTCACGGGTACCGTCACCGCTGCCGAGGATAATACCACCGTACCCGGTGTGACGGTCGTCGTCAAAAACACCAATACGGGAACTACCACCGACCAGGATGGCAAGTACACGATCAACGTTACGAGCGCCAATCCTACACTCGTCTTCTCCGCCGTGGGTTTTACCACCCAAGAAATTGCCGTGGGCAACCGCAGCGTTATCAACGTCAGTCTGGGCGTGGATTTGAAAACGCTGAACGAAGTCGTGGTCACGGGCTACGGTACGCGGAAGAAAAGCCAGGTGACAGGGGCCATTTCATCAGTTACTTCCAAGGAAATCAGCGAATTGCCCATCACCAACGCCCAGCAGGCCCTGCAAGGCCGCGCGGCGGGCGTGGACGTGAACATGGCGGGTAGCAAGCCCGGCTCCACGCCGCAGATTCGTATCCGGGGCCGCCGTTCGTTTAATGCTTCCAACGATCCACTCTTTGTAGTGGACGGTATCCCACTGGCGGGTGGTATCGAGGACATCAACCCCAACGATATTGCGTCGATGGAAATACTGAAAGACGCTTCCTCTACCGCTATTTATGGTTCAAGGGGTTCCAACGGCGTAGTGATTATCACCACGAAGCGCGGTACTCCGGGCAAAACCGTCGTTAGCGTGGATGCCTACACGGGTGTCAACCAGGCGCTAGGCCGGATCGACGTTATGGATGGTGCGCAATTTGCCGAGTACAAGCGCGAATCCCGCCGGGCCGAAACCCGCCCGGCTTTGAAGTACCCGGACGGACCAGCTACGGCTGAGGCCGACGCCAAACTATTCGAACCCATTGAATTGGACGGTATTGCGTCTGGTCGCACGACCGATTACCCCGATGCCTTGCTCCGCACGGGTTCTATCAGCAACTACCAGGTGGGCGTGTCGGGCGGAACTGAAAAGACGCAGTTCAACGTATCGGCCAACTATTTTAAGGATAAGGGTGTGGTGAGGAATCAGGACCTAACGCGTTACACCTTCCGCGTAAACCTCGATCACAAAATCAATAACAAGCTCCGGGTGGGTATTTCCTCACTGGGTAGCCATTACGTACGGAATGGTGAAAACTTCAATCCACTGGGAGGTGCTTTGGCCGAGAATCCACTGGGCAAGCCTTACGATGCCGACGGAAACCTGATTTTTCTACCTACCCTGGACGGTTTGCGTACTAACCCGCTGGCCGAAATCGTACCGGGTGCCGTCATTGACGAGCGCAAGAACTACCGGATTTTCAATAGCCTCTACGCCGAGTGGAAGATCATCGATGGGCTTTCGTATCGCTTTAACTTCGGCCCTGATTTCAAGATCAATCGGTATGGTCGTTTCTTCGACAGCCAAACCAATGCCCGCCGGGGAGCACCTGCTCTTGGAAGTGTAAGTAACGCTTTTCAATTTAACTACACCCTGGAGAACATCCTGGCGTATAGTAAGCAGTTCAACACCGTACACGATCTGGATGTCACGCTGCTCCAATCTTTCCAGCGGGATAACTTCGAGAGTTCAGGAATCAGCGTGAACGGTATCCCTGCCAGCACCCAGCAATTCTACAACTTGGGTGATGCCAGCCAGGTCAATGGGGTCGATACGGGCTTGAGCGAGTGGACGCTGCTTTCTTATATGGCGCGGGTCAACTACGGTTTCAAAGAAAGGTACCTGTTTACAGCTACCGTTCGGGCCGATGGCTCGTCACGGTTTGGCGCTAATACCAAGTACGGAATTTTCCCATCGGTCGCTTTCGCCTGGAATATTACGGGCGAGAACTTCATGAAAGAGGCCCGTTGGGTTGATCAGCTCAAGCTTCGCCTTAGCTACGGCGCGGTAGGTAATACAGCCATTTCCCCCTACCAGACTCAGGCCCGTCTCTCGCGTACTTCCTATGCCTGGGACAACACGGCTGCCTTCGGCTATCGTCCTGGCTCGATTGGAAACCCCGATTTGAAATGGGAGACTTCGGCCACCGCCAACGCGGGACTCGACTTTAGCTTTGGCAATGGCCGGGTATCTGGTTCGGTCGAGTACTACATTACCAACACAACCGACCTGCTCGCCCCTCAGCCACTACCCAATTCTACTGGCTTTAGCGGATTCACAACTAACATTGGACACACCCGCAACAAGGGAATCGAGCTGACCGTCTCGACGATCAATGTCGATAAAGGTGATTTCCGATGGAGTACCGACTTTACGTTCAACCACAACCAGGAAGAGATCGTGGAGTTGGCCAACGGCAAAGTGGATGACATCTCCGCTGGACGCTTCATCGGCGAGCCACTTTCGGTAGTGTACGATCTGAAAAAGATCGGTATTTGGCAGACTGATGAATTAGATCTTGCCAAGTCATACGGCTACAATCCCGGTGAAATCAAGATCGAGGATTTGAATAATGATGGCGTTATCAATGCCGATGACCGTCAAATCCTGGGTTCGGCCATTCCGGCCTTCGTAGCAGGTATGACTAACCGTTTCTCGTACAAAGGGTTTGATCTGAATTTCTTCCTGTACGCTCGGGCTGGTCAATTCATCATCAGCCAATTCCACGCCAGTAACAACTCGCTGGCGGGTCGCTATAATAATCTCGACATCGACTATTGGACACCCAACAACCCGACTAACGAGTTCCCACGTCCGAACGTCAACCAGGAATCACCCCGTAATGGCTCTACTCTGAGGTACTTTGATGGCTCGTTCCTGAAAGTGCGGAACATCAATTTTGGCTACAACGTACCCACCAACTGGGCGTCGAAACTGGGCATGACGAGTCTGCGGGTGTTTACCAGCATTCAGCAGCCGTTCATCTTCTCGGAATACCGCTCCAAGTACAAGGGCATCGACCCCGAGGTGGAATTGGACAATGGTCAGAGCAACCAGAACCGGGGCATTGGTTCTGACTTGTCTCCCGCTACCTCAGTCATTACTTTCGGCATCAACGCCAAATTCTAATCAGACATTCAGTTTACAAAAAGATATTGACGATGAAATTCAAATTAACACAAGCCAAATTTCTGCGCGTAGGCGCTTTGGGTGCGGCCCTGCTGCTGGGGCAGTCTTGCAGCGACAGCGTCCTGGACGAAGTCGTGATCGCCGGTATTGGCAACGATTACCTCAATACGCCCACCGGCTTCAACGATGGCGTGAACGCTACCTATTCCTATTTAAGACAGTGGTACGGTACCGAAACGGGTAACAACCTGACGACCTTCGGCACCGATATCTACACTAACGGAGCCGATGGTGGGCACAAGTTCATCAACCGCTACGACGGCCAGTTTGACTCCCGCTCCGGTTCTATCAATGATGTATGGAACGATTTGTACGTAGGCATCAACTCGGCCAATGCTGTAATCGACCGTGCCCCTAACGTGACGGGCGTAGCCGAGAACATCAAGAAGCAGCGCGTGGCCGAAGTGAAATTCCTGCGGGCGCACTACTACTTTATCCTCACCCGCACTTTTGGTGGGGTGGATCTGCGTCTGACCGAGACAGTCGAGCCTACCAAAGTTGCCACGCGGGCCACGGTCCCACAAATGTACGCGGCGATTATCAAAGACTTGACGGAAGCTCTCCCCGATCTGGAAAATAAAGCGCGGTCCGGCGACTACGGCCGTGTTACCCGCCCCGTAGCGGAACACATGCTGGCGGAGGTTTACCTGACCAAAGCTACTTCGGAAGCCAAAGCGGGTGATGACTACGCCAAAGCCGCGACCTATGCCAAGAACGTCATCAACAATTATGGCATTGAGCTGCTGCCTAACTTTGCCGATGTACATCGGCCCGGTAACGAAATGAATAAGGAAGTGATTTTTGCTACCCAGTACACAGGTGATCCCTTGAACAACGGCGGTGGCAACAACTCACACGTTTTCTTTTTGATGGAGTATGACGTACTACCCGGTATGCAGCGTGACGTCTTGAATGGCCGTCCGTTCAAGCGCTATAAGCCTACCGAATATACCCTTGACAATGTATTTGCTTTGGCGAATCGCACTAAGGATAGTCGCTATTTCAAGACGTACAAAGATGTATATTACTCCAATAAACCCGGCAAGTACAACACGACCTTCGACAAGTCGAAGGCTACGGTAACCTTTGCGCTGGGTGATACAGCTATCTATGATCCTGGTTATGAAATGTCAACTGCCGAGCGGGCCAAACGGCCCTACCAGGTGCTGGTGCCTAGTGCCTACTCGGAACGTCTATTTCCTGCCCTTAGCAAGAATCTTGATCCTAACCGAGTGGACCGTACCCAGTTCGCAGGTACCCGCGATTACATCAACTACCGCTTGGCCGACACCTATCTAATCCTGAGCGAAGCCCTGCTGAATTCAGGGGATATACCCGGAGCGGTGGCAGCGATCAACAAAGTACGCCGTCGTGCCGCTTGGCCGGGCAAGGAAAAGGAAATGGAGGTTGCCGCCGCCGATATGAACATGATGCTAATTATGGAGGAACGCGCCCGCGAACTCATCGGTGAGCAAAAGCGCTGGTTCGACTTGAAGCGCTGGGGTGTCCTGGTCGATCGGGTCAAGAAGTACAATCCTGAAGGTGCTCCCAATATCCAACCCTACCACGTGCTGCGGCCGATTCCCCAAAATCAAATCGACCGTGTCGAAGGAGGGAAAGACGCTTTCTCACAAAATCCGGGGTATTGATGTCAATTTGGAATTAGTGAATGTCTGAATTAGTGAATAATTTATTCCGACATTCCAAATTAAGAAGAAAAGCCTTCGGTTTCGGGGGCTTTTCTTTTTTTTGATTAGTAAAAAAACTTTGAGCCTCCCTTTTGTCAGGGTAAACGATATAGAACATCGTTTCTGATTGAAAGGGAATAACGGCAAATTTCTTACGTTGGAAGGATGGCTCTGGAAGATCTCGCGCCAAATATCTCGATCCGTTGCTCAGTGACTACTTGTGAACTTAAATAATCGAATGAAAAAAACTTATCTGCTTATTGCGGCTCTGCTAATGAGCTGCTTTATCCAAAACACCCACGCCCAGTCTTCCAAGGACGGCTGGCAGAACCTTTTCAACGGCAAAGACCTCAGCGGCTTCAAGCAACTGAACGGTAAGGCCAAGTACGAGGTCAAGGACGGAGCCATCGTAGGTACTTCCACCATGAACACGCCCAATTCGTTCATGACGACCGAAAAAGAGTATGGCGACTTCATCCTCGAACTGGAAGTAATGGTAGACGACAAACTGAATTCAGGCATTCAAATCCGCAGTGAGTCCAAGCCCGACTATATGGATGGTCGCGTCCACGGTTATCAGGTCGAGATTGACCCTAGCGCACGCGGCTGGGCGGCTGGCATCTATGATGAAGCACGTCGTGGTTGGCTTTATCCGGGCGACTTGAATCCGAAGGCCAAAACGGCCTTCAAGAACAACCAGTGGAACAAGTACCGCATCGAGGCCATCGGCAACCACATCCAAACCTTCCTGAATGGTGTTCCGGTAGCCCACCTGATTGATGAC
>NZ_JBGSXF010000028.1:0-5650 GCF_041751555.1 Persicitalea sp.
AAGCGGATCAACTGGGTCATTTCCCGCACTTCCCGCAACGTGAATGGCACGGGACAGTCGACAACGAATCAAAACATTATCAACGGCCAAAACGCGGTACTAAACACAAATTTCAACAGTACTTTTCCGGGCCCAGAAACGGACAACGCCTACGTGCCCCGGCCCGATGGTGTTCACTTCGTCGGACAGGTAGGGCAGCGTATCCTGGCCAATCTTTGGAATGAATCTCTCAATACGACCTTTTTCTCCACAATCACCCCCGTTATTCCCACTCCGACGCCTTCCCTAACTACTTCCTGCGGTTCAAACAATTCAACCGTCAGCTTGACTCTGCCCGCTGGGTACTCTTCCTACGAGTGGTCCACCGGACAGTCTGGACGGACGATTGCCATCAATTCGCCAGGAACCTACCGTGCTGTGTTGAAAGATACAAGAGGGAATGCCATCGTTGGACCCAGTGTCACGATCAGTTCTACGGTGAGACCGCTCAAACCCAACATTATACCAGGCGGACAACAACAGGCTTGCGCCGATACGGGCTTCGTTTTCGCCGCTTCTGGCGGTACAGACTATTTTCTGTGGAGCGACGGCAGCAACACCAAATCTTTCCGAGCAACACAATCGGGTAATTATACTGTAAAAGCGCGAAATGTGTTCGGCTGCGAGTCGGAGCTATCGGCTCCTGTGTCGTTAACGGCACGTCCAAAACTTAGCGTACCGCTGATCGAACAATCGGGGCCTTATAGCTTGAGCGCCTCGATCACCGAACCCAACCTCAACGAAAAGTACGAATGGAAAGTGGACAACCGTTTTCTGAAGCCCGAAACGGCCACCATCAAGGTGACAGAATCAGGCAATTACAGTGCGCGGGCCAAGGCCGTCTTTACGCTCGGAAGTAACAACTCGCTCACGTGCTACTCGACTTATTCGTCGCCATTCCCCTTCCTGCTGTCTGAGAACGACGGTGTAGTTATTTTCCCCAATCCCAGCCGCGAGGGGATTGTATACGTAGAAACGCTCGAAAATCTGGCTAATGCGGAAGTTGCTTTTTACAACATAAATGGCTCCATTATTCGTACCCAGCGCTTCCAGCTTCTCAACGAGCGCCGCAGAATAGACGCCAGCACTTTGCCACCTGGCCTTTATCTTGTCCGGGTGCGCGCTCCCGGTCTTGACGTGACCAAGCGTATTGTCATTGATTGATAAAGTAGGATTACGTAAAGGCCCCTGTTCCGCAGGGGCTTTTTGGGTTTTTGGAAGTGTAGAACCCTCTTTCTCTGTATTTGGTTGGTAAGCTCGCAGCTAGTAATTTTGAACTTCAAAAAGTGTCAGAATATCCCGCCGAATCGCTGAACAATTTCCCGGTACGGGCCGTTGAGAATAAGCAATATGGAAACGAATTATTTGCCGTCTGGCTTTCTGCCTATTGTTGTGCAGTTTGTGCTGGCATTAGGTTTTATCGTGGTGACGATGATCGTCACGCACAACATTGGGCCCAGTCGTAAGGGTAAGGTCAAGGATGACCCATTCGAATGTGGAATTGAGGTAGTCGGCGACGCCCGCACCCCTATTTCGGTGAAGTACTTTCTGGTTGCTATCCTGTTCGTGCTGTTTGACGTCGAGGTAATCTTCATGTATCCCTGGGCAGTCAATTTTAAGAAGTTGGGCATGTTCGGTTTCGTGGAAATGGTTCTGTTCATGGCATTACTCCTGGCAGGATTCTATTACATCATTCGTAAGGGAGTCTTGAAATGGGAAGAGTAGTTTCATGGGACAGTGCTTGTTCGTTAGCTTTCAACTCGACCCACTCCGTTTCTACTTCTCTCGTGCTGGGACATATTAATTTTTGTATTGGAAGAAGGTTGACTTTTTTGTTAGATTGAAATGGTAAAATAACTGTCAACTGTCCACCATCAACTGTCAGCTAAATAAATGAAATCAGTAGATATAGTCGAAGCACCACCGGGCCACACGGGTTCCGGGTTCTTCGCGACCTCATTTGACGAAGTCATCGGCATTGCCCGCAGTAATTCGCTGTGGCCACTGCCGTTCGCTACTTCCTGTTGTGGCATCGAGTTCATGGCCACGATGGGCTCACACTACGACATCGCCCGTTTCGGATCCGAGCGACCCAGCTTTTCCCCCCGCCAGGCCGATCTGCTTATGGTGATGGGTACCATTGCCAAAAAAATGGCCCCGATTTTGAAACAAGTTTACATCCAGATGGCCGAACCCCGCTGGGTACTTGCCATGGGTGCCTGCGCTTCCAGCGGTGGTATTTTTGATTCATATCCGGTATTGCAAGGCATCGACCGCATCATGCCAGTGGATGTGTATGTTCCCGGTTGTCCGCCCCGCCCCGAGCAGGTGCTGGAAGGTCTGATGCAGGTGCAGGAACTGGCCCGCAACGAATCACTACGCCGTCGCAATTCGGAGCAGTACACGGAGTTGATGGCTTCTTATAACATCCAGTAAACTGCTATGCTCACCAACCAGGAAGTAGCCGAAGAACTGCTCCGAGAATTTGGGGAAGAAGTCTATGGTTTTGAAGAACCCTTTGGAATGCTGACGCTTACCACTACGCGTGAGCAGATCATTCCGATGCTGAAATTCCTTTTTGACCATAAAAAATTCAAAGCCAATTTCCTGACCGACCTCACGGGTGTGCACTACCCCGATACGCCAGGACTGGAATACGCCGTGGTGTATCACCTGCACAGCCTGATCCACAATTTCCGGCTGCGCATCAAGGTCTTTTTGGCCGAAGGCGATGAGCGCATCCCCACGGCCACGTCGGTGTACGAATCGGCCAATTGGATGGAGCGCGAGACTTACGACTTTTTCGGCATCCAGTTCGAGGGACACCCGAACCTGATCCGAATCCTGAATATCGAAGAAATGGACTATTTCCCCATGCGCCGCCAATACCCGCTGGAAGACACCACCCGCGAGGACAAAACAGACGCGCTGTTTGGACGGTGAAATCAATTGTGAATTGGTGAATGTCGGAATATTTTTATTCACTAATTCCGACATCACCGCACGGGCGGCCCCGTAATTCCAAATCAAAATGGCAGAAACTCAGCTTCTAGTACCTAACGTTTCCCCACCCGCCCGCGCTGACCAGCCCGAGTTGGTAGGGGAATTGACGACGCTCAACCTGGGGCCGACACACCCGGCTACGCATGGCGTTTTTCAGAACATCCTGCAAATGGATGGTGAGAAAATCGTGTCGACCGAGCAGACGATCGGCTATATCCACCGGGCTTTTGAGAAAATCGCGGAGCGTCGCCCCTACTACCAGATCACGACGCTGACCGACCGGATGAACTACTGTTCGTCACCGATCAACAACCTGGGCTGGCACCTGACGATGGAGAAATTCCTGCAGGTGGAAGTACCCAAGCGGGCGCAGTATATCCGGGTGATTATGATGGAACTGGCCCGCATCTCCGACCACCTGATTTGCAACGGCATTTTGGGGGTAGATACGGGCGCATTCACGGGCTTCCTATATTTGTTTGAAAAAAGAGAGGAGATATACGAAATATACGAAGAAGTCTGCGGCGCGCGGCTGACCACCAACATGGGCCGGCTGGGCGGCATGGAGCGCGATCTTTCGCCCGTGGCGATTCAGAAATTGCGCGACTTTATTAAATCGTTTCCGCCCGTCATGCGGGAGTTTGAGCTTCTGTTCAATCGCAACCGGATTTTCATGGATCGGGTGATCGACGTGGGTGGTATTTCCGCCGAGCGTGCCCTGAACTATGGCTTCACCGGCCCTAACCTGCGGGCGGCGGGAGTGGACTACGACTTGCGGGTGATGAACCCCTATTCTTCTTACGAAGATTTCGATTTTATCATTCCTGTGGGGCAGAGTGGCGACACTTACGACCGCTTCATGGTGCGCAACGCCGAGATTTGGGAGAGCCTGAAAATCATTGAGCAGGCTTTGGAGAATTTGCCCATCGGCCCCTACTACGCCGATGCACCGGAATACTACCTGCCGCCTAAGGAGGATGTCTATACCAGCATGGAGGCGCTGATCTACCATTTCAAAATAGTGATGGGAGAAATCGACGCCCCCATCGGCGAGATATACAACGCCGTCGAGGGAGGCAACGGCGAGTTGGGCTTTTACATGATCAGCGACGGTGGCCGCACGCCCTACCGCCTGCATTTCCGCCGCCCGTGTTTTATTTATTACCAGGCTTTCCCCGAAATGGTGAAAGACCACACGCTTTCCGACGCCATTGTCATCATGAGCAGCATGAATGTCATCGCAGGGGAGTTGGATAGTTAATTTAATGATGAGTGATGAATGACAAGTTTTAAGAACCCGTCATTCATAATTCATTACTCATAATTCATCATTCATTTTGAATCAAGTAGCCGAACCTATTGCTTTTACGCCTGAGCGGCAGGAGCGCGTGGACCAAATGATTGCCAACTACCCCGAGGGCCGACAAAAGTCGGCCTTGCTGCCCGTGTTGCACGTGGCGCAGGATCAGTGGGGATGGTTGAGCAGCGAAGTGATGGACTACGTTGCCGGTATGCTCGACATCCAGCCCATCGAAGTGTATGAAGTGGCAACCTTCTACACCATGTTTCACCTCGACCCCGTTGGTAAAAACGTGATTGAGTACTGCCGCACGGGGCCTTGCTGCCTGATGGGTGCTGAGGATGTGTACGCGCATTTGAAACAAAAACTAGGCATTCAGGCCGGAGAAACTACTCCCGACGGGCTGTTCTCGCTGAAGGAAGTCGAGTGCCTGGCCGCCTGCGGCTGGGGTCCGGTGTTTCAGATTAGGGAAAAGTACTTTATGGATCTGACCAATGAGAAGGTAGATTCGATTATCGAGGAACTGAGCAAGTAATTAGTGAACCGAAAACTATAATTCTTATGAGCCTAAAAGACGTTGCCCGCAAATACTATAGGTTCGCTAAGTACAACCTCGGGAACCCGCAGTTGGACTTCGATTACTCTACGCTGCCCTGGATCGATCAGGACGACGCGGATATTGAAGCTTTTTTGGCCAATTTTCCAGTCAGTGCCGACTACCCTTACGATTTGAAGGAGAAGTTGGAATTTTGGAAAAAGAATGGTTTCGTGGTTTTGGAAAAAGCCATTCCTGAAAAAATGATCGATGATCTTTGGGAAGAAATAGAGGAAACCGTCGATAATCACGAGAAATATGGTATGATGGGCCTGGTGTACCAGTTCAACGGTACCAAGGACACACCCATCAAAGACATCCCCAAAGAAAAACTACGAGGCATCGGGGCAAGGATCAACGAGTACCACAACGCCTCGCTGCAAGCCAAGCAAGTTGTGACACATCCCAACATCGGTGTGTTTCTGAAAGCGATTTTCGATGCACAGGTGGCGGTGTACCAAAGTCTGATTTTTCGCTATGGTAGTCAGCAGGACACGCACCAGGATTTTCCGTGGGTGACACCGACTATTCCGAGCCACCTGGCAGCTTCCTGGATTGCGCTGGAAGACGTACATCCCGATTCCGGGCCGTTGTTCTACTACCCTGGTTCGCATAAAATGAAGAAATTTAACTTTGGCAACGGTATCCTGTACCGCCACGGCGAGTCGGTTTTCGGACCCGAGTGGTTTGGCAAATACCTCGACAAGCGCAGC
>NZ_JBGSXF010000029.1:0-4452 GCF_041751555.1 Persicitalea sp.
TTGCGATTGAAACCGATGGGTCAAAATTAGGGGTCGAAAACTCCCCGGAATTGGCCCATTGTCTCAATGACAAGGCCTATTGTCTCAATGATTTAGTCTATTGTTGCATCGGCTCTTTTTAGAGCTATTGGACTTTTTTCACCCGCCCCTCGCAGGCTCTCGGTTCAATTTCGATCAAGGTCTATCGGCGGTCTGAGGAGCAGCACGTCGAAAGGGCACAAACCATGGTTTTGAGCAGGGGAGAATTCAGAAAATCAGCGACTGACCACAATTGCCTCAATCTTATTCTTGTGCGGAGGAACCGTACGCAAGTACTTGTAGATGGCCCGCAGGTCGTTTTCAGTCATCCGTTTGAAATTATCCCAGGGCATTGGTGAGCTCTCATACACACGACCTGCCTTGAACCGAGCTACGAAAGCTTCTTCTGACCAGTTGAAAATATGTCCTGTTTCCGGATCGGGGGTCAAGTTGGGAGTTGTAAAAATCTGTTCTTTTTCTTCGAACAGCTCGCCTCCCGACAGTCGTACCCCAGTATACGTTCTCCCGAAAAAGTCAGTCGAATACTTAGTATGGCAGCCAGCACAATCTGCCACGTTATGGACCAGGTATTCCCCGTATTCGACCGTCGGGCCAATTTCTGCCCTGGACAGGATTGGTTTTGTCTGTTCGAAGGGTTTGTCATAGTATCTGTTCACAAACTTCCCTTTGAAGGAGTATTCGGAGGGTGGAACTGGGTTGTGGACGGGCTTCTGCGTTCTCAGATAAGAAATTACGGCTGAGACATCCTCGTCAGACATATACGTGAGGGTCATAAACCCAATCATAGTATTGCCGTTATGGTTCGTGTTGAAGCGCATCGCCCTAGCAATGGCCTCGTTCTTTATGTTGCCAATTCCTGTTTCCGGATCAGGCGTTAGGTTGGGGACATATATTTTTGCAAAAGGTAAGTCAAAGCTCCTGCCTCCGGCAAGTGCCACCTTCTCGCCATGATGTGCCGCCTCTTTGTCCTGCTCGGCGGAGTGACAATGAACGCAATGAGCCGGCCCATAAACGAGGTAATCTCCACGGGCCAGCACGGAGGAGTCGCTGGAAATGGTGACTACCGGATAAGGAATGTCGTTCTTGACCAGCGGGGCAAACTGAATAAATGCGGCAAACAGCAGAAGGGCAAGCGTGAGGATCGCCAGGATTTTCAATAATGTTGACATAAGGTGAGGGTTTAGTGTGTCGCTGAAAATGCATAGTTTCAACCAGTGCTTCGCTTCGAGGTAGTGCCGTTTCAGCAGGTCTTCGCCGAAATCCTGGCCTTTCTCCCGCAGAATGGCGTGGATGTGGTTGCCATCGTTCTGAAAACCAACGTTGTCGTATTCGATCAGAAAGTCCGGCCCGTTAATGATGTAGTAGTGCGGTTTGTCATTTTCCAGACTCCCGACCCAGGCGAAATAAAACTTGTCGATGCCCGATTTTGTGATTTTGTCGAGGAGTCGATGCGCTTTCTCATGCTCGAAATTGTGGTTGTATTCCTGAATTAGCAGGGTGAGGATTATTTTCTGGTCGGCGGTGAACTGCTTTGCCGGAATGCCGTAGTAGCTCATGATACGCTGCTGCGCCTGCGGTGAGGTGATGATTTCTTTGGGGACGTCCTGTATCAAGACCGCCACTTCTTTCTGGCTATTAGTGAGGGTATTGATGAGCAAAAATCCAAAATCTTCTTCTTTGCTAAGCACCCGTAGCCCTGCGTACTTGCCCGACTTCACCTCCGCCGGGGCGATACCCACAAAATACGGCGACATCGACACGTTCTTCCCGTCGGTGGTCAGGCTGAGGGTCAGGTGATGTCCGCCAAAATTCAGACGCCAGGGCTAGTTAGCTGCCGGTTTTCCCCAGACCGAAATAAAGTAGTTGCCGTGCGACCATTTCAGATCCTGCATCATGGTGAGCATTTTCTGGTCGATTTTTCCGTCATCGAATGCCTGCTGATAGAGCGTATTCAGAATGTCGTCCAGCTGCATGATGCTGGTCGTTTTTAGGTACCCCTGCGAGCTGAGCATGGCCGACAGCACCCGATGAAACGCCAGCCGACTTTGGTCGGACAGCGACCCGTAGGCAATTCCGGGCCGGGCTACCATCCCGACGGGTAGGTTGGTCCACTTGAACCGCAGCGAATCGGAAAAGGCATACTGCGTTTTGGCCAATTCATTGGCGTTGAGCGTCGCGAGAAATCGGTTGGCCGACTCGGCAATGGTACTACCTGGCTGGGCGAAGCTGACCGACGTCAGCAAGAGGAAAACGAGCGGAAGCGTGAGGGATTTTTTCATTTTCAGGTATTAAGAGGGATTTGTCAATTTGCAATTTAGGTATAACTACCTCAACCACAGTACGTCGACGAATTGATGCGAATTTTGGTGACAGCAGGCAGAGCAGGGGGTTTTTGGAGCGGTGCCGTTGCGCACGGAGTAGAAATTTTATAGGCTTTTTCCAGTTCGGGGCGTAGCTGGAAGTACTCGTGAGCTTCAATGGCTGCCCTCGATTTTGGGGTACAACACGGTTGCTGAAATCGTGGTAGAAATGGGTTTTACGGATGAATAATTGTTTTTAATGCGTGTAATTCAGGGATGGAAATGGGTCATGTCCGTTTTTTTGGAAAGGGCTCAGCACAGGCCACGGTTGCGCGTTAGCTTTTTCATGTTCAATTACTTTGCATGGGCAATTTCAAGATAAAGGTACTTCCTTCTCCATTCATACTTTCCACTTCTAAATCTCCCGCCTGCGCCTTTACTATATCATAGGCCAAACTCAGCCCCAGCCCCGTTCCCTGTCCGGTGGGTTTGGTGGTGAAGAAAGGTTGGAAAATTTTGTCCCTAATTGCTTCGGGAATACCGATACCGTTGTCGACTATGCTGATTTCAACTAAATCTTCCAACTTTTTGGTTGCTACTTTTACAGCGGGCTGGTATTCTTCGATTCCCAAAAGCCTTCGTTCATTTACCGCCTGAAAGGCATTATTGATGATATTCAGTAGTACCCGCCCAATATCCTGCGCTACCACATCAACCAAAGGGAGATTATTATCAAAATCAGTTTCAAAGTCCGCCTGAAATTCACTGTCTTTGGCACGAAGTCCGTGGTAGGCCAGCCGCAGGTACTCATCGGCCAGGGCATTGAGATTGGTGGGCTCCTTGGTGCCGCTGCTGGTGCGGCTGTGCTGCAACATGCCTCGAACAATAGCATCAGCCCGCTTGCCATGATGTTGGATTTTGGTTTGGTTATCTTTCAGGTCAGTCAATAGTAGTTTGACTTCGTCCAGATCACCCTGAGTTAGTACATCCGAAATTTCATCTATCAACTCTTCATTTACTTCCGAGTAATTGTTGACGAAGTTCAGGGGGTTTTGGATTTCGTGGGCGATACCGGCCGTAAGCTCACCCAGGCTGGCCATTTTTTCGGACTGGATTAATTGGCTTTGCGTAGCTTTCAAGTGATCCAGGGATACCTTTAATTCAGTGGTTCGCTTAGTAACTTTTTCTTCGAGCAGACGGTTTTCTTCTTTCAATTGTTTAGATCGCAACCGGACAATTAAAACTACTGTCCCAATTGCCATTATTGCATAGAGTAAATATGCCCACCAGGTCTGCCACCAGGGGGGCAAAATGGTAAAGCTGAATTCAGCGGGGGCACCCCATTTTCCGGTAACTCCTCTGGTCGCTACTTTGAATGTGTACTTACCAGCCGGCAAATTGAAATAGGTCTTTGAAGTACTGGCATCGTTAGCCTCGACCCAGGCATCGTCTTTTCCTTCGAGTGTATATCTAGATGAAATCTTATCCCAGTTGAATACGCACAGATTTGAATATCTGAATTGTAATGAATTTTGATCATAGGGGAGTTTCAACCCTACAGGCATTTTATAGGGTAAGGATAAACTGTCCCAACGGATGTTGTTTGTAAACAAATAGCCGGAGTCCTGAGGTATGGTTTGTTCCAGATAGAACTGTTTTCCATCATTATACCATAGCGTATCATTGGTTTCAAAAAAAGACAGAAGGTCCGCTCTGTTTGAAAAGGACTGGTATTCATCCGCAATTTTGAGGCCGGTTATCGCTACCGGACACGGCAAGGTATCAATAGAAGGGGCTTGGGTCAGAATATTCAATTTATAGGTCGAGTACCCGGCACTCATCCACAATTGGCCATTTTTCATTACATGAGCTCCCCCGGTGTTATAATTATTCTCCGGAAACCCCTGTGATTCATTTAAGTTATAGAAACTCCATTTATGATTTTTACCTGGCTTCATCTGAATCAATCCATTCTTACTTCCCAAATAAATAACCCCTTTCTTCTCCTGTATTTCGAACAGTTCATCTGGAACCATGCCTTGTTCTTCTCCGACATTAGTAATGGTTTGCTCCCTGGTATTGATGATAGAAAGCCCATCGACGGTGGCTATCC
>NZ_JBGSXF010000030.1:0-9478 GCF_041751555.1 Persicitalea sp.
CTCAAATGGCCCAAGGATAAAACCAAACTACACCTGCGGATCGTGCCAGGTATTGTTGATTAGTAATCAGAGTAGCGGGGCAAATTGAAGATTTAACCGTACTTTAAAATTTTCCACCAAAAATTATTTTCAAATGAAAAAGCTAAACACGATTTTATTCTTCATGCTCATCCTGGGAGTCAGTTCAAGTTTCGCCCAAAGCAAAACCGACCTGACCGGAACCTGGGTGTTCGACGTAGAAACTGACGCAGGAAGCGGCAGCCCTACTTTTGTCCTGAAGCAGGACGCCGAAGGAAAAATCACGGGTACTTACCAGGGACAACTGGGAGAATCCAATCTGACGGGGATGACTAAGGACAGCACCTTCCACCTGGAATTTACGGTGCAGGATAATACGATTGAATATGACGGAAAGATAGAGAACGATGCTGTGAGCGGGAAGGCCAAGTTGGGTACTTTGGCGCAAGGTACTTTCAAGGGAAGGAGGAAGGAATAACAGAACGAAGCATAAAGTCATGAAGAATATCGTGTACTACGTCGCAATTTCACTGGACGGGTTTATCTCCGGCGAAAACGGAGATAGCAGTGGATTCAAGGCCAAAGGTAATGGCGTGGACAAGTACCTGAGTGATTTGGCCGCGTTCGACACGGTGATTATGGGCCGTAACACCTACGAGTTCGGGTACAAGTTCGGTCTGAAGCCTGGTCAGGCCGCTTACCCGCACATGAAGCACTTTATTTTTTCCGATAGCCTGACCTTCGTGGAGCAGGACGAAAAGGTAAAGGTACTCCCCATCCAATTAGAGGAAGTTGAGAAAATCAGGGCGCAGTCCAAGACGGATGTCTATCTGTGTGGCGGCGGACAGTTTGCCGGTTGGCTGCTGGATAATCATAAAGTCGATGTTTTGAAGATCAAACTCAACCCATTGATCTTGGGAAAAGGCGTTAGACTTTTCGGAGATTCAAAGCAGAGCTTTCAAACTGAATTAATTGAGTCAGCAGTCTACGAGGATGGTTTACAGATCATGACTTATAAGATTATCTATTAGTCCCAAACTCTGATCTGACCTTACTCAGATACTGATTGTGAAACACAAACCGCTAGCCACGCGTTTTAACCCCACAAACTAATCAAACACAAAAAATGATGCTATACAGAAACATCGCTCTAGCCGCCGCCAGTCTGATGCTGGGTGCCGCCTCGTGCGAGACCATGAGTCAAAATAAAGGAAATGACAATAGCCCCGTGCGCGATGTGGCTATCGAGGCTCCCGCCGGACAAGCTACGGCGGCTTTTGCCGAAGGCTGCTTCTGGTGTACCGAGGAGATTTTTGAGGCGGTCGTGGGTGTAGACTCGGTTATTTCCGGCTACGCGGGCGGCCACACAAATAATCCGACCTACGACCTGGTAAACACCGAAACTACGGGCCACGCTGAAACGGTGCTGGTTTACTATGATCCCGCCAAGGTCAACTACGAAGAACTGGTAAAGATTTTCTACCTGTCGCACGACCCTACTACCCTCAACCAGCAGGGACCGGATCGTGGCACGTCGTACCGCTCTATCCTTTTTTACCAGACCCCCGAGGAAAAAGCAACCGCCGAGCGCCTGACGGCTGAGATGAACAAAGATCGCTTCAATGGCAAGATCACGACAGAGCTAAAAAGTCTCGATAAGTTCTACCGCGCCGAGGGCTATCACCAGGACTACATCGAACACAATCCCGGCAGTTCTTACGTCCAGAATGTGTCTCTCCCGCGCTTCAGGAAATTCAAGGCGGCTTATGGGGGGGCTTTGAAGGAGGGAGTTTAGTTCAGAGGCACAAGGAGGCAAAGTTCCAAAGGCACAAAGTGATCGTCGCTGACAATTTTCACTCTGTGCCTTTGGAGCTTTGTGCCTTATTTCACTTCCCCAGCACCATATTACTCGTAATCTCCTGCTCGAAGGTGATGTAGCCGGGGTAGTTGACGGCTTTGTCGCCTACGGATAGTGTGGGCTTGATTTTGACCGTCAGGACGGCGGGTTTGCTATCGTCTTTGCCGGAGAGCGATTGGATCATAGCCACGAAGCTGTCGCGGGTTTCATCATTGGCGATCAGGTCGTAGGCGTTGGTACTGAGTTGCACGGGTACCTGCGTGCTGCCCGTCCCGGGGTACACCTCGATACGGCGGTTCAGGACACCTCTAAAAACTTCACTTTTGGACAACAACACGATGTATTCCAATTGATTGATCGCCGCCAGGTTTTTGGTTGGGTTTACGATGTCGAGATTAACGCGCAAATCCAGCGGTACTTTCTTTCGCAGCAGCGCCAAGCCTAGTTGTGGGTACTTGGTAGGGTCCAAGTCCTTGACACTCTTAATATTCCTGAATTCACGAACATCTGTTCCGGCCAGGTAGATGCTGTCCACGGAAGAGATAGCGTAGCGGCAATCGCCGAAGGTTTTGGCTTCCTTGACTTGATTGCTGACCCCGCATTGAGTGAGTAAAACGACAACGGCTAGTAAGCCTACCGCGCTGATTAATTTCTTCATTGTTTCTAGTGATTATGCTTTTGTGAATAGGTGGTAGAACGCCAAGTGCGTCCCCTTGCGTTCAGAATCGTTTTCTTTTAAAAAAAACCTAAAACTCCTAACGCCTCTACGACTGACTGCGACGTGGACAGTTTAATTTTTCTGGCACAGATTTTTTTTAAATCAACTGAGCAAAAATTTATTCAAGAACGTCTGACGAAGGAAGCTTCACGCGCATTGTCCATTCTATATTTTTCACTTTTTATTAAAAATATGCCCTGGACCAAGAAAGAATATCCGCCGTCGCTGAAAAATTTCATGGGACCCGTTCGCAACAAAGCCATCGAAATCGCCAACGCCCTGCTGGACGAGGGCTACGACGAAGACCGCGCCATCCCCATTGCCACGGCCAAAGCCGAAGAGTGGGGCAAAAATCGCAACAAGAAAATCCGCAAGGATAAGGCTCCCTGAGAGTTAAGTTCAGAAAGAATTTCTCTGGCAAGAAAGCTGGAAAAAACGTACTTTTGCCAACCCCAAAGAGGCAAGACGGCTAACCCCGCCTGCCTCTTTTTTATTGCCGATAAATGCACAGATTCATCCAATGGTAAAGGTTTATTCAATAATTCACTCATTCAAAATTGACCAAATGGCAAGCTGGTACTTAGGAAAAATACGTTACCAAAAAGAAGACGAAAACGGAAGACTGAAAACTACCAATGAGGCGTACCTCGTGGATGCCCTCACTTACACCGAAGCCGAGGCACGGCTCTATGGCCAAATCGTAACGGGAGTCACGGACTTCACCGTCACGGCCATCACGCGGATGCGGCTGGCGGACTTGCTTACCTTCGAGGGGGGCGAAAAGTGGTTCAAGGCTAAGGTAGTTTTTTACTCGATCGACGAAAAGAGCGGGAAGGAAAAAAAGGTCGTCAACTACGTGTTGCTGAACGCCGAAAACATTACGGAGGCCTTGGAACGAATCACCGAAAGTCAGCGTACGATGCTGATTCCCTACGAAACGACGGATATGAACCTTACGCCGATTCTGGATGTGTTCCCCTACGAGGCGGGCGCGACTGAGGAAGTAGTACCGCCCAATTTTCGGCCCGTAGCCGAAGTGCAAGCCGAACGGGAGGCGGCGGTTTAGCGTGTTGTAGTTGTTGAAAGAAAGCGTCGGCGTCAGTATGGAATTAATTTTTTCATAGTAACGCCGACGCTTTTGTTAAAAAAATTACATTTTGATGACGATAGCCGTTACGGGGACGCACAGCGTACTGCATGGTTCGCCTATCGGCTGTACCGTAATAGTGGCGCTACCCGAAGTGGAACCTTCGGTGCAGGCGTCTTCCAGCGTGCTAAGCGAGTAGGTCGTGGTTTCGGTGGGCGATACAGAGATGACAAACGGATTCGCTGAGGTGGTGAACTCACTGCCATCGGAGAGTTTGAGTTTCCAGGGCGCTCTTCCGGTAAAGTTCACGGTAAGGTTGGCCGAGTTACCACTCGTGATCGTGGTATTCCCTGAAAGAGTAGCGGTGGGAGCCGCCGCGATAGCGAAGGGAGCAGTAGGTGAACCCACGATGCCCGGCCCCGTAGACACTACGCGCAAGCGGTAGCCAGCACCCGCTGGTAGATTGGCCGGAATGGTAGCGCTGAGTGATCCTGGCGTCGGGGTACTCGTAGTGGAAATATCGGTAAAATTGGCTCCGTTGGCGTCGGACAACTGCACTTTGAACTCGTTGGCCGAGTTAAAAAATGCGTTGGTAGTGAAAGATACCTGTACTTCGCTATCCCGGCAGACCGTGTCGGCGGCGATGTTGAGTGTGGCGATGGTATCGACCGGAGGAACGGCCGCGATCGTCACCGTGGCGCTACCCGACACCGTTCCTCTGCCACAGGCGTTAGTTACAGAGTCGATGGTGTAGGTGGTAGTGTTGTCAGGAAATAAGTTGATGAGCAAAGGGCTCTGCGAGAGATTATTGTAAGATATTCCTGCCACACTAATCGAGGTCGGCGACGGGCCGCCGAAGCTGACTCTTAGAAGGGCTTCCCCGCCGGAATTGATGGTCGTGTCGCCCGAGATGGTGGCTGTGGGCAGGCTACCCGCAAAGGCGCAGGCCGTGGCGTCGGTGAATGTACCGGGAAAAGCGGGGGTTTCGGTGGCCGATCCGGCAGTTATCCTTACTTGCGATACCTTAATACTGGGAAAAGAGCCCGCTCCGTTCCAGGCGGCGGTGTAACAGCCGTCAGACAAACTCGGAATATCGAACGTCAGGTGCGCGATGTCTATCCAATTATTGGTCACGTTGACAGAATCGTTATACGGAGCGCTACCATTATAAACTACGTTCAGGGTCAATACCGAACCCTGTGTACTCAGAGTGAGCGTTCCGTATTTTCCCCCCGAATAATTGTCCAGGGAAGATAGCACCGGGTTGGTCAAAGCGTTCGTGGAAATGGTGAAAGGCAGACTCGAAGTACCCAGGATGAAGGTACTATCCGCACTGGAAGCCTGAATCTGAGCCGCGAAGGTAACTTTACGAGTCACGCAGTTTACCGACTCCTGCACCAGCCGCAGGTCGTATCCGCCGTTTTGGGCAAAGGCGTTTGCCGTGGTGAGAACCAGAAAAAATACAAACAGGAAAGGGCGTACAGGCCCGCTTGTCCGGAGGATAGAGTTTAGCATTTTACTTAGAATAGGTTAATCAATTTTAAAAAAAATCATTGCCTTCCGACCAGAGAGAATTTGCCATTGTTAGTATTCCAAATCAACTTGTCGAAGGCCGAGATTTGGGCATCCATATCAAAATCAGCGCTGGAATAGAAGTCAAATGCCCCGTTAGCATTCAGCCAAAGCAGATAGTCGCTGGCATTGATTACAAAATCTTCATCGGGTAAATTTTTGTTGCCGTCACAGCAATGCATCGCAAACACCGTGCCGATTTGCTTTTGGCCCACCGAAATGGGGCTGGTATTTGTATAGGAATCCTGGGTAGTAAAATTGTAAGAAAGTGTTCCGTTTTGTACCGAAACAGGTACTTGAGACATTACCCCCAAATGGTTACGATGCTCAACCACAACGTAGTACGATTGGCTGAGTGATAGCTTCGGCAAACTGTCAACCAATGTCACTTGCCCGTCGTTGCGCAGCAAGGCCGCCGTGCGGAATACCGTATTGTTCACGGAAGGAAACCCCTCCCTTAATGAAATAAGTATCCAATCCACCACATTGCCCTGGTAGTTGCTTTCCGACTCGGCTCCGTTGTAGTCCCACGGGCTCCCATTGTACGGCTGCCCGCCGGGTGTGGCTGTGGCTGACGAGCCAACAGGCGTTTGGCCGGGCAGCAAGCCGCGCTGATTCAGCGTGGTAACCATCAGTCCGGTGTTGGCGATATAGGGGCCTTCCAGGAATACTTTCAGGTTCAAGGTCGTGGGGGGAGGTGCGGGCGATTGGATGATCAGCGTGTAATCCTCCGCCTCGCCGAACTGTAACGGGCTGCAGGGATCGGTCACCAGTCCGTTGTCGCGGAAGCGCGAACGAACCCGCATGCGCGTCGGGCCGAAGGCAGCCGAGGCCGGAATGCTTATTGTGCCCGACACAGTAGGCGACATGTCGTCACCGCTTGACGATTGGAACAGTAGTTCGGCAGTTTCAAATATGCTGTTGCGGTCTACATCCACCCAAATTGACAGGTGTTGCGGAAAAAAGGTGCCGCTACCGCCCGGCACCGCCCGTGCTGTGAAGTTATAGCTTTGCCCGGCCTCTACGGCTACTTCCGTAGCAGAAAAATCGCTGTAACTCTTAATGCCGCAGCCCGAATCAAGCTGGGAAATCAGGGTAGTGGAGCTTTTACTCAATAAAAAGTCGGCGATCAAGACGGGCGAACACGCTGAGGAATACGAAGGCTTGCAGTAAAAAAGCTCCACCATAGCCGTGTCCGCCGCGCTGTATTGAATGCCATTGGCGACTCGCACGCGGTAGTAATACAGGGTGTTGGGACTGACGGTGGCATCGAGATAGCTGGTCACATTGGGAATTAGCCCTACGATGGGAACGTAAGCGTTGGCGCTGCTCTCCGAACGCTCCACAATGAAGCCGCTTTCGCCATTGCCGGGGTCGTTGAATGTCACTTGCACGCCTCCGTCAGTCTGGTTGGCTATTACCTGCGTGGGTACCAGAGAGGAAGGTGGAAAGTCGAGTGTGTACTGGTTGTTTGGGGCTGTCCTCAGCAGTAAGCCATCCTTCATGCGATCGTGCTGGCCAGGTGTGAAGTCGTTGCCGCAGAGGTAGTAGTACGACATTATATTGTTGAGCGCGGGTTGGTACAAATCGCCGTTGGCATCCTCGACGGTTCCCGTGTAGGAACAGCCGGAAGTAGTAGCCCCCGCCAGGCCATAGGGGTCGGCAGGTGTATCACAAAGCAGGTCGCCCGCCGTGGTGCAGTTGGCTCCCGGCCCGCGAGTGACTAACTCACGAAGCGATAGATCGGGATTAGTGTTATTATGGAGAGTGTGCAGCAGATTGAAGTAGTGGCCCAACTCGTGGGGTAGCGTGCGACCATCATCCAGTCGGTCAGCCCTGACAAACACCCGGTTGCTGCTCGCCAGCACCGAGGGGTAGTAGGCGTAACCCGTCACGCTGGATGCCTGGAAATTGAGCGTCCCGACCACATACACGTTCACGGCATTATTTACGTCGTTGGCGTTGGCGAGGGCGTCTTCTTCTGTGTATTCGTAGTCGTAGTAGGTATCGCTGTCAATATAGTTTGGCCCGCTGCCTGCCAGGTAAAACTGCATCTCGCTTTCCTGGTACTCGCGGTTGATAGACGCTAGTGCGGCGTTCATTTCGCCCACCGAGGCCCCATCGGTACCGTTGCTGCGCCGGAGGATGTGAAAGCGTATAGGTATAAAGGTGTAGCCGCCCGCCATCATTCGCCCGTTCCTCCCATTTTGCCCCAGCTCTTTGATTCTGGCTTCCCTGGTTGCTATTTCCTGAGAAGTGGGTTCAGGACTTCGGCAGTCTATCTTTTGGCCTACACCGTCGTAAGCCCACGACAAGAGGATAATTACTCCGCACACGGGCTTGATAAGGCGAGAATACAGCACAATAAATATCTTCAAAATACCCCTCGATTATAGGTTACAAGAAGGTACTTTTACTACAAATAAAGTGCCGTTTTCTACGTTTATGAAACTTATTTTATAACATAGGTTAACATTTTGATGCGAGATAGTAGCTTTTTTGAAAAGTACGAACGCCAAAAATAATTCTAAGTACTTTTCAATACTGTTTGGCGTACTGATTCAAATCCAGAGAGAAAGGGTTAGGTTCGTAACTCACTAGTTTCAGTGATCCGTACTGATCCTCGGATTCAGTGACGAGTTGACGAGGCCCCAACAGGTACGCATAGCTGAATGATACGGGTAGTTGAGCGTCGCCCTCCCATTCGTCGAAAGCATACAGCGGATACACGTTGAACGGTACTTCGGCTACCCATAGCTTGGTGCTTTCGTTGGTCTTGAGATACGACAAAACGTACTCCTGACTTTCCCACCCGAAGTCGTTGCGCTGGTTTCCGGTGGGTTTGCATTGCTCCCTAAAGGTTTCCTGCTGAAACTTCACCTCATCGGCTTCGGGTTTTACCGAGCGATTCTGGAACATTTCCCGGATTTTCTTTCCCGACTCAGTCTTGCCGCAGGCGATCATTTTGCCATCGGGCAGTGCAATAATCGCCTCGTTCATGTCGTCGGTGGCGCCGAAACTGCTTTCCCGCTGGAAACACATTGTCCCCGTGACGGGATCGATAAAGATCCATAGCTCACCTTTGAGATCGTCGCGCTTTCGGGTGTATTCGTAGATCAGCGCGTGGCTGAAATAGTACTTCCCCTTTTCGGGCTTCCATTGCGCGTTACGGTAGGCGTCGCTGACGGGCTTTTTGGCGGGTTTAGTTTGGGCTTGAGCGGCATTGGTTCCTACAATCAGGCTGGCGATTGTCAGGAAAAGCAGAGGTTTGAAACTAGGCATCACGAAGTCGGGTGTGTTTGGTTTGTGGTTGAAATTTTTCAAAAATAAACAATTTGCCGCTAGACTGGTGCCGTGTGAGGGGCTGGGAAAATTCGCGATTGCGTATATTGGGACCCGAAACAAAAATCGGCCCGTTCTCTACCATGCGGAAACTACTACTCGCAGCGATTCTCTTCCTTCCTGTCAAATCGCTTCTGCTGGCTCAATCCGTACCTACAATCAAGGTATCTGACATTACGGCGGATACTACTTTGCTTAGCCTGGCGGCTTGGCGCGTTACTGAAAGCCGCAACCTACCCACCGACACACTGGCGGCCGGTACTTTCAGCCGGGCAGTCTCGGACGGGATCGTCGGGCGCGACAGCGTACAGTGGCTGCGCTTTGACCTGCTCAACGATCTTACTACCCCGCAACGTCGCATTTTTCAGTCTCCTTACCACAACGACGTCGTCCATTTTTACTATTCAGAAGACAATTTCAAAACCTGGACGCATCGGCAGATTGGAGCCTACGTTTCGTACCATGAGGTGGACTACCGATTCGATAATTGTCGCTTGCCAATCGACCTTTTGGCCGGACAACGTCTTTCTTTTCTGGTAAAGCTGGAAAACGATTACTACCCGCAATCCGACGCCAATCTTTGGCTTCAAACCGATGAAGGGCTGAAAAGTGATTTCTGGTCCATGTATTCCCGGAACTTCAACGGCGTGTATCTCAGCGTGCTGATTTTGGGAGCCGTGCTGGCCATTTTTCTTTTTGTGGCTTTTTTGTACATCACCACACGCGATTCTCTTTACCTGTACTACGGCCTGTACCTGGGCGGCGTGGCTCTCTACTTTTCTACCAAAACCGACTCGCTGTTTTTTCTGGGCTACTGGGTCGGGGGGGTTCCAAAGTTCTTTACCGTGCTCAACGAACCCGTTCAGATGCTCTACACCGCGCT
>NZ_JBGSXF010000031.1:0-6664 GCF_041751555.1 Persicitalea sp.
AATGTACAAACGCCTTCTGCTTCCTCTCCTTTTTCTCTTCGATGCTGAACGCGTCCATCACTGGGTGTGCGATTTAATTCGCTTTGCCTACGCATTGCCCTTTGTTCCCGATATTCTAAGAAAGACATATATTTATGAGCACCCGTCGCTGGTGCGCGAGGTAGCCGGACTTCGATTCAAAAACCCGGTGGGACTAGCAGCAGGCTTCGACAAAAACGCCGAGATGGTGGATGAGATGGCCGCGTTGGGTTTCGGCTACGTCGAGATCGGCACTGTGACGCCGCGCCCGCAGCCGGGCAATGAAAAGCCGCGACTTTTTCGCCTGAAAAATGACGAGGCCCTCATCAACCGCATGGGGTTTAACAATAAGGGAGCCAATGTAGCCGCCGCCAAACTACGTTATCGCAAATCGGACATTATGGTAGGTGGAAACATTGGTAAAAACAAAGACACGCCCAATGAAAAAGCCTTGGATGACTACACGCGTTGCTTTCAGGATTTGTTCGAGGTAGTTGATTATTTCGTGGTGAACGTCAGCTCACCCAATACGCCCGGTCTGCGTGATTTGCAGGAAAAAGAACCGCTCACGCACCTGCTGCGCGAGCTGCAAAAACTAAACAACTACAAGCCCAAGCCAAAGCCGATTTTCCTGAAAATTGCCCCGGACTTGAATAATAGCCAATTGGACGACATCGTAGAGATTGTACTAGCCACGGGCATCGCCGGCGTCATTGCGACCAATACGACTGTCTCACGTAAAGGACTCAATACGCCGGACGCCGATTTGGAGAAAATCGGGGCGGGCGGATTGAGCGGGCAGCCGCTACGACACCGTTCGACAGAAGTAATTCGTTACCTTTGTGAGAAATCAGGCCACGCTTTTCCAGTGCTAGGCGTGGGGGGCATTGCCTCAGCAACTGACGCTCGGGAAAAGATGAACGCCGGAGCCGCCCTCCTCCAAATCTACACCGGATTTATCTACGAAGGCCCCGGTATCGCCCGTAAAATTTGTAAGTCTTTGGTCGAACAAAGCAACCAAATCCCATAAATAAAAGGACACCTTGATGAAAGAAATAACGTCAAGTGCCCATTGAATAAATGGCTGAAAACACGTCTAGAGCCAACACACGCCGTAAGAAAAACCCACCGGAGGAAAAGAAGCCGAAGCGACAACTCGCGTTCGATTGGTCTTCGCTAACTACGCCCGGTCCTAAGAACACACTAGTGGCCGGCATTGTACTGCTGGTGTTGAGTGGGTTGCTCGAGGTGGCTTTCCTATCGTACATTTTTACGGGCACAGCAGACCAGAGCGAGGTCGGCGCATTGGGTCAGGCTCCTTTGGAAGATTTGGGGGCTAACACCCGTAACGTGCTGGGCGTATTCGGGGCGTTCGTTTCGCAGGTGTTCGTGTATCGCTGGTTCGGCTTGGCGGCCTTGCTCATTCCCGTTGTTCCGTTTTTGGCGGGCTGGCGCATGGTTATTGGCACCGATCTCATGAACATGAGTCGCGTGACCAAAGAGGTTATTTTCTTCACGCTCTGGATCAGCATGCTATTGGGCTACTTGGTCATCATGAGCGGCAGCAGTTCCAGTCTGAGTTTTCTACCCGGCGGCTTCGGCTTCTACATCAACGAAATGCTGCGCAACCTGATGGGTTACGGAAGCGTTGTCGTCATTCTCGTCTCCATATTCTGCTTTGCGGTCTATTTTTACGACATAAATCCTGTGGAGCGTTGGCGGGAAGGTCGGAGTCGGCGATCGGAAAACTCTGGGTTGGAATCCGTTGCTCCAGTGGAAGCGGAAGAAGACGTCAAAGAAAAAGTATCGAGCCAAAAGGAAACTACTCCGATGGCCGTTTCGGTGCTGGATCAGACTTACGATGATCCGCCTGTCGAGGAAGAAGCCCCCGAGGAAACCGAAGAGGAAGTTACCACTGAGCCGCAGCCGGAAGCCAAGTTGGAACTGGAGCTAAACGAAGCCCCGCCCCTGGAAATCCCGCAGGAGGACGAACCTGATCCCGATGAATTGAGCGAGGAAATTCTCCGCAATTTTGGGCAGTATGATCCCACGCTCGATCTACCTTCATTTCAGTTCCCCAGGCTCGACACGCTCAATGATATTGACGACAGTGCCCAGCAGAAGGTTTCACAGGACGAACTGGAAAGCAACAAGGAACGCATTGTGGATACGCTGGCTAGTTACGGAATATCCATCTCCAAGATTAAGGCGACCACTGGCCCGACCGTCACACTTTACGAAATCATTCCCGAAGCGGGTGTCCGCATTTCCAAGATCCAGAATCTGGAAAAAGACATCGCCCTGAGTCTGGCCGCGTTAGGAATCCGTATCATCGCTCCTATGCCGGGGCGCGGTACTATCGGCATTGAAGTACCCAACAAGAACCGCGAAACGGTCTTTATCCGCAGTGTGCTGGGTAGTGATCGTTTCCAGAAGTCTAACTACGACCTGCCTATTGTATTAGGCAAAACCGTTTCCAACGAAATTTACGTCGCCGACCTGGCCAGGATGCCCCACCTGCTGATGGCTGGAGCTACCGGACAAGGTAAATCAGTGGGACTGAACGTGATTCTGGCTTCCCTAATCTACAAAAAGCACCCGGCTCAACTCAAATTTGTGCTGGTCGATCCGAAGAAAGTGGAACTGACGCTTTTTAACAAACTGGAAAGGCACTATTTGGCCAAACTCCCCAACAGTGACGAGGCGATTATCACCGACACCAAGAAGGTGATTCATACGCTCAACTCACTGTGTATTGAGATGGATAATCGCTACGATTTGTTGAAGGAAGCTGCCGCCCGCAACCTAAAAGAGTACAACGCCAAGTTTGTGCAGCGCAAGCTGAATCCCGAAAACGGCCACCACTTTCTGCCCTACATCGTGCTGGTCATCGACGAGTTGGCCGACCTGATGATGACCGCCGGGAAGGAAGTCGAGACGCCCATTGCCCGCCTGGCGCAGTTGGCCCGGGCCGTCGGCATTCACCTCGTGCTGGCTACGCAACGGCCTTCGGTGAAAGTCATCACAGGTTTGATCAAAGCCAACTTCCCCGCTCGCCTGTCGTTCCGTGTAACGTCCAGCATCGACTCCCGCACCATTCTTGACAGCGGTGGGGCTGAGCAATTGGTCGGGCAAGGCGATATGCTGCTGGCTATCAATTCCGAAATCGTGCGTCTACAATGCCCCTACATTGACACCCGCGAGATCGAGGATGTCTGCGAGTTCATCGGCAGTCAGCGCGGCTACGGCGAAGCGTACGCCTTACCCGAGTACGAAGGGGAAGACGGCGACGGTAGCCGCGCCGACCTGGACACGGATGATTTTGACCAACTTCTACCCGATGCCGCTCGATTGGTCGTCACGCATCAGCAGGGTAGTACATCACTCATTCAACGCAAGATGAAGCTAGGCTACAACCGCGCTGGCCGCATCATGGATCAGCTGGAGGCGTTGGGTATCGTTGGCCCCTTCACCGGCAGCAAGGCCCGCGACGTTCTTTTCCATGACCTGGAATCGCTGGAACAACATTTGAAGAGTGCAGGGCTATAGCGAAGGAGGATAGTTTGTTAGGTCAAGGGTCAAACGGCGTTCTACTATTGCTTCTTCTGAAGTCCGCGCACCCTTGACTGTTCAGTACTTTAACCGTTAATCACTAATACAAAGTCAATTTTAAACCCAACCGTCGCTCCCCCTTCTAACCCCCGTTACCAACCATAACTTTATTGACAATGAAAAAATATTCAGGAACATTCACGCTGATTTTAGCGATACTCTTCACCGGAACTTCGTCTTTTTCACAAACGGATAGCAAAGCCGCCGGAATTTTAGAGGCGATGAGTAAGAACTACGAGGATTTGAAATCTTACAAAGCCACGTTTACTTTTGCTTCCGAGGGAGGACGCGATGCAAAGGGAGAAGTGACAGTGAAAGGAGATAAATTTCGTTTGAAGATGTCCGGGCAGGAAGTCTTTAACGATGGCAAGATTATGGCGACCTACGCGCCGGAGACAAAAGAAGTGACGCTGCAAGATTACGACCCCGCTGAACTGGGTGACCTGAATCCCACGCAGATTTTTACGGCTTACAAGAAAAACTACAAGTACAAATTCTTGAAAGAGAGCAAGGAAGGCGGACAAACCTACGAAACCATCGAACTGGCTCCGACTACCAGCTACGCCAAAATAGCTAAGGTTCAGATTAAGGTCGATAAGAAGGATAAGTCCATCAAGAAGTGGCGTATCCTAATGAGCAATGGTCAATTAGTGACCTATACCATCGACAAGTTCCAACCTGATGTGAACGTAGCGGACAGCTACTTCGCCTTCGATGCCAAGCAGTATCCCGGCGTAGAAGTGGTGGACTTACGGTAGGTTTATTTTCAAACTACTTTTCCCCGACCTGCTCAGCCAGCATCGCAATTCCTTCCCGAAAACTACGTGGTGCGTAGCCCAGCACTTCCTGGGCTTTGTCCAGTACGAACCCCGTGCGGGCCGGACGTTTGGCGGGCTGCGTAAAGGTGGTGGAATCAGCTTCGGCGATCAGTGATTTATCGAGATCAAAATAATCTGCCGTCATGGTCGCCATTTCGTGGGGTGTCAACAGGTCTTTACCTGAGATATTGAAAATACCATCGGCCTGCTGATCAGCGATAAGGAAGCAGCCTACGGCGAGGTCTTCGGCCAAAGTAGGGGAGCGCCACTGGTCGGTGACGACTTTGATATCCTTATCTTCTTCTAGTGATTTCTTTACCCACAGAATAATATTGCTACGACTCATGTCGTGGGCGATGCCGTACACCAGCACCGTGCGGGCAATGGCCCAGCGGATCGGCGTGGCAAATTGCCCCGAATTGATGATAATCTTCTCGGCAGCGTACTTGCTCCAACCATAAAAACTAAGCGGATTGGCCTCGGCGGTTTCGTCGTAAGGCCCGGCGGCACCGTCGAAAATAAAGTCGGTGGAAAGGTGAACCAGGAAAGTGCCATTTTCACGACAGGCATCCACCAGGTACTCGACGGCTTTCACGTTCAAGTCCCAACACGCTTCCTTCTCCGACTCGCACTGATCGACGTTGGTCATGGCAGCCGTGTGAATCACCACGTCAGGCTTTGTAAGCGCAAACACTTCCTGTACTTGGTCGGGCCGTGTGATGTCCAGGGAATGGTACTCGTAGCCTTCAACAAATGGCAGACGGTTGTCACCCCTCGCCGTGGCAACCACCTCGATATCGGGCTTCTGGACCAGTAGTTCTACCAACTTTTGGCCCAAAAGCCCGTTGGAACCCGTAACAAGTATTCGTTTGCTGCTCATATATTCCTGTTATTCGAACTGATACCCATACTTCCGCGTAATTTTCTTCTTCCGCATTTTCTTGACTGACACTTGCATCGCTACATCTTTCAAAGGCCGATCCCGATCGTCGCGTAGTCGGGTGGCGATAGAATCGATTACCGCCAGACCGTCGATAACTTGCCCAAAAACTGTGTAGTTTCCGTCAAGGTGCGGAGTACCACCCAATGTTTGGTACACCTCTTTTTGCGCTTCGGTAGGTTGGCGCGGTCTGGTGCCATCGCCCAGATTGCGGGCCAACTGCTTCTCTAGGTCCTCGCCCCGCATGGGGCGTCCCTGCACGATGTAGAATTGGCAACCGCTCGATTCTTTCTTGGGGTTACCGTCTCGGGCGGCGGCTACTGCACCTTTGCGATGAAATAAATCGGGACGAAATTCAGCGGGAATTTTGTAGTCCACACTACCGTTGCCCAGAGCAACGCCTGGTTCGGCGTTCTTAGAATTCGGATCACCGCCCTGAATCATGAAATTCTCAATGACGCGGTGAAACAGCAGACCGTCGTAAAAACCATTCTTGGCTAATTTGAGAAAATTGGCTTTGTGCAGTGGCGTTTCGTCAAATAGAATGAGGTGCATCGTCCCTGCCTCGGTCGAGAGGGTAATCAGGTGGTCTTTCCTGCTCTTCTTTTGCGCCTGAGTTGGGGAAGACAAGAGTGCAGTCATCAGAAGGACGACGAAAACCCTTGGCATTTTGTAGGTAGTAGTTAGCATTGCGGTTTCTGAGCTTATTCGACCTTTGACGCGATAAGTCGCGTTTCTACCAGCGGCCGTATTATACCTGCCAGCATTGTTTTGTCAGTAGGCGTAAATATCATTTTCAGTCCGTAGTCTTTGCCTACGGATACCTCTTCCACGCTGACTTGGACGGGTGCTTGCTCCCAACTCATACGGCGAGCCTTATCTTCCCGCGGGGTTCCGTATTTTTTTGTAAAGTGCTTCTTAGCCACCTGCCACAGTTGTTGGGTGGTTTCTTCGCTGTTGAGGTAAACATCGACCGTTATTTTATTGACCATCCGACCTGTGGGCGCGAAGTAGTACAGCACATCGATTGTTTCCAGTTGATCGGTTTCAAAAGTGTAACCCACATGGCGCAACGAGTCCTCGAACATTTCGAAGGTCTCGGCAGCTCGTACCTTACCGACCGGGTCGCCGAAGAAAATTCCCCGGATAACGCCTTCGTCCGAAGTGCCAACGATGGTTCTCAGCAAAGCGGAGGCGGTACTATTGATATTCTGGTTTGCAGGATCGTCAGTGGCGATGGAGTCGGTCGGGAGCGTGGCGTCCTGGTCGGTGGTAG
>NZ_JBGSXF010000032.1:0-2233 GCF_041751555.1 Persicitalea sp.
GGTATTGAGGTACTGGTTCGGGCCGGAGCGGAAAGTAGCGTTATTGAGTCGGATGCCGTCTACCAGCAGTAACGTTTGCTGCCCCGTCAGGCCACGGACGAAGGGTGAGCCACCGCCGTGGTTTGTTTTTTGCAAAAACACTCCCGTTTGTCCCGAAAGTACTTCGGGCGTAGATCGCAATGCACTTTGAGCCAGGTCGCGTTGGGAAATGACGGTTACCGCCTCGGGACGCTCGAAGGCCAGCGTTTCGTAGCGTTGCGCCGTTACAACTACCTGGTCGTTAAGCTGAATGAGCGCAGGCTGCAGCAGTACTTCAATCGAAGCGGGATTTCTTTCGCCGGAAATAATTGTTGTTTTGGAGGAAAATCCCACACTGGAAACCAGTACTTTGTACTCTTCGGCTTTTCCTAAATCCAGTTGAAAAACACCGCTATCGTCAGTGGTCGTACCAATCGTGGAATTGAGTACCTGCACCGTTGCACCCGGAACGGGCTTTCGACCATCTTGGGAAAAAACATGCCCCGTCAAGCGTTGGAGGGATTCAGTTTTTTGGGCAAAAACAAATAGTGGGAGGAGAAAAAAAACTAGGGCTAGAATTCTACGCATGGCCTTTTGATGGATGGAGCGGGTAGCCGAAATAAGGGCGTTGTTTCTGCAAGTGAAAATTCTCGCTGTTAAGTAATTGTAACAGGCTTGGCATCCAGATCGAGCAGGTAGCGTACAGCTAATTCGTAGCCTTGCAGCCCCAACCCGCAGATCATGCCGTGGCAGCGATTGCTCAAAAAACTGTGGTGGCGGAAGGCTTCGCGTTTGTGGATATTCGAGATATGTACCTCCACGGCGGGCATCGGCACAGCCGATAGCGCGTCAGCCAGGGCCACCGAAGTATGCGTAAGTGCCCCAGCGTTGATAACGAGGCCGTCGAACGAAAAGCCGGTCTCGTGAATTTTGTCCAGGAGTTCTCCTTCATGGTTCGATTGAAAGTAATGCAGTTCTACGTCTGAAAAGATATTTTTCAGCCCTTTAAAATAATTCTCAAAAGACTGATTGCCATAAATCCCCGGCTCCCGTTTGCCTAGTAAGTTGAGATTCGGGCCGTTGAGAATCAGGATTTTTTTCATTGTGATTTTTGCTATTTATCAGAAAAGGAAATGATGCAGAGTCGCAGGAATGCTAGGTTTTTCTTTGCGGCTTTGCGACTTTGCAATAAAAAGAGGGGCCAAAAGCTATGTGGCAAAGCTACATCAAACATTTTAAAGACTACCTCCGCCTGGAACGCTCGCTTTCGGGCCATTCGGTGGAAGCCTACGTCCACGATGCCGACAAACTCCGCGAGTACGCCGAAATGCAAGACCTCGCTACTACGCCCGCCGACATCACCGAAGAACACCTGCTGGGCTACCTGAAGTACCTCACCGAACTCGGCCTCACCGCCCACACCCAAGCCCGCTTTCTGTCGGGTATAAAAGCTTTTTTCAAGTACCTTTTACTGGAAAACATCATCCGGGAAGATCCTTCCGAACTCATCGAATCCCCCACCCTGCCGCGCAAACTACCCGACGTACTTTCTTATCCCGAAATAGAGGAGATGCTGGCGGCCATCGACCACTCCACGCCCGAAGGTACCCGCAACCGCGCCATCCTGGAAGTACTTTACAGTTGCGGACTTCGCGTGTCGGAACTGACCAGCCTGCAACTAACCAACTGCTACTTCGACATCGGTTTCATTCGCGTCGTCGGTAAGGGCGACAAGGTGCGGCTGGTGCCGATTGGCCGGGATGCCATAAAGTACACCGAGATTTATCTGGAAACCGTTCGGAATCAACTCGACGTCAAGAAAGAAAGCGAAGACGTTGTGTTTCTCAATCGTCGGGGTAGTCAACTGACGCGGGTCATGATTTTTTACATTATCAAAGCAGTGGCCGAGGAAGCCGGGATAACCAAAAACGTCAGCCCGCACACGTTTCGGCACTCCTTTGCCACGCATCTGATCGAGGGCGGGGCCAGTTTGCGGGCGGTACAGGAGATGCTGGGCCACGAGTCTATCATCACGACCGAAATCTATACTCACCTCGACCGCGACTACCTGCGGCAGGTAATTACGGAGTTTCATCCGCGCGGGTAGTTTTCGGCAAGTGGGGATTTGGGTATAACGGCCGAAGTTGCGTCTTCTAACTACAACCCACAAATTTCCTCAACTTTTGAAAAATCTCGCACAGGAGCCACTCCTGTA
>NZ_JBGSXF010000033.1:0-5417 GCF_041751555.1 Persicitalea sp.
AACCGATCAGTGAAAAGGTGTGAGGGACTAATTCCGAGCATAGTTCTGTTTGATAGGCCGCCCCGTAGTTCACCGCTCACTCCTTCGGATCTTCTGGTATTGTACTTTTTAAAGTTAATGATTATCTCACAAATCTAAGGGGTCGCCCCGGAAGTACTATGAGCGCTGAACGAACTATAACCTTCCTTGACCATCTGCGTTACGAAAAGCGCCTGAGCGAACACACGCTCACGGCTTACGCCAGCGATTTGGATCAGTTGTCCAAGTACTTGCTATTTCAGTACGAGTGCGACAAGCCCGAAACAGCTACGGCTCCCATGCTGCGCTCGTGGGTGGTGAGTTTGGTAGAGGAAGGACTGAACACCACTTCGGTCAACCGCAAAATGGCCACTCTGCGCTCTTTCTACGGCTTCTTGCGCCGCCGCCAGCTCATCGCCGATAATCCTGCCCGTAACTTGCAGTCGCTCAAGACCAAGCGGAAACTACCGGCCTTCGTGGAAGAAAAAGCGATGGAGTTGTTATTTGGTGAAATCTCGTTCACCGAAGATTTTTCCGGACTGCGTGATCGCCTAATTCTGGAATTGCTGTACGGAACCGGCATGCGACTTTCAGAACTTTTGGCTCTAAAAGTCGATAATATAGATACTGGATCGCGTTTGGTGAGGGTGATGGGCAAGCGCTCGAAGGAGCGGCTTATTCCGATCACAAACTCGCTCACCAAATTGCTTACGCAATACATAGAAGCAAGAATTTCCGCTGAAAGTAACGACTGCCTTATTCTGACCGACAAGGGTAAAGCTGCTTATCCAGTTTTTGTGCAGAGAACCGTCAAAAAGTACCTCTCCGCTGTCACGACCCTGTCTCAAAAAAGCCCACACGTGCTGCGACACACTTACGCCACGCACCTACTCAACCGTGGGGCCGACCTTAACGCCATCAAGGAACTCCTCGGCCACGCCAACCTCGCCGCCACCCAAATTTATACCCACAATTCCATCGAAAAGCTCAAAAAATCACACCAGCAGGCGCACCCGAAAGCTTAGTTTAGTGGACAGTGGACAGTGGACGGTTTAAAGTGAAAAGGGTGTGGCTCTCTGTAAGACAGGTTTTTACGCAATTTGCTCTTCTTAAAAATTCTACTCTAGGCCTTCAAAACCAATATTTTCAAGGTATATTTGCTTGTAAAGCATAAACTAAATTTTGTAAAGAGGGAGAATAAAGCACGTTTCTTAATCCGACAATTGTGCACTCTCGACAGCATGGGCTACCCCGTCTCAACTCTCAATTCTCCATTTTCAACTAAATAAATGAATCAAGTTTTCCAGGAAGCCGTCGTTACGAAGTACAATATTTTCAACAGCCTGTTCTTGAGTTTGCCGTACCGCGGTGTTTTTCAGACGGGTTCGCTGTTGCCGCTGCTGACGCAAAAATGCGAAGAGGGCTTCGAGAAAAACAAGTCGCCGCGCCAGATCATCGAGCATTTTTTCAGCGAGTATTTGGAAGAAGCTACAACCAAACAGCGCATGGATTTGCTGTTTGGTTTTATTCAATACATTGAGCGGCAGGTAGTTTTATTCGATTCGGTGGAGGACGCCGCCTTCGACGATACCCACGAAATGGACGGCAAAGGCTCGGCCAAATTCCTGGCCGACCGTCTCGACTCAGACGCATTGCGGAAGAAAATGCTGGACAAATTACAGGATTTTAGCGTTCGCATCGTCCTGACGGCTCACCCCACGCAGTTTTATCCGGGCAAAGTACTGGGCATCATCAACGACCTGGAAGAATCCATTCGGGAGAACGACTTCACGGCAGTCAACCAGTTGATTCTGCAATTGGGTAAAACCGCCTTTATCAACCACACCAAGCCCACGCCTTACGACGAGGCGGTGAGTCTGACCTGGTTTTTGGAAAATGTATTTTATGACGCCATCCCGGCTATTCTCAAAAAACTTATTGATAACCTGGGCATGTCGGCTCACGACTGGCCGTATCCTAATGTATTCCGGCTAGGTTTCTGGCCCGGCGGCGACCGGGACGGCAACCCGTTCGTCAACGCCGACATCACACTTAAAGTAGCCACCAAACTACGCGACTCTTTGCTGCGCGGCTACTACCGCGACATCCGCAACCTGAAGCGCCGCCTGACCTTCAAAGGCGTGGAGGATACCGTCGCCACGATGGAACGCAAGATGAACAGCACCATTTTTGGCCCCGAGAAGGAAGGCTACCAAAACGCCGACGAACTCATGGCCGAACTACAACGGGCGCGACAGGTACTTGTAGATAGGCACCAGGGGCTTTTCCTGGATATTTTGGATGATTTCATCCTGAAGGTGAAGCTATTTGGGTTCTTCTTCGCCAGCCTGGACATTCGGCAGGATAGCCGCAAGCACCTTAAAGCCTGGGAGGATATTCTGAAAAGGCTGGAATCGAAAATTCCGCTGCTGAAATACGACGACTACCAGAATTGGGATGAAGCCCGCAAAATCAAAATGCTGCTTTCGCTCAATATTCCTCTCCGAGAGGATGATTACGAGGACGTCACGACCAAGGATATTTTGGGTTCGATCCGCACAATCGCGACCGTTCAGGAGCGCAACGGTGTACCGGGTGCTCACCGCTATGTCATCAGCAATTCGCGCACGGCTATCGACGTGATGGGCGTGGTGGCCTTGGCTAAAAACCTGATCGCCGACGAGAAGGGCCATCTGACGCTGGACGTAGTGCCACTCTTTGAAACGGTGGACGATCTCGCCAATGCCGCCGATGTCATGCGGGTCTTGTACGAGGACGATTACTACCGCGCTCACCTTAGCCGCCGCGAAAATCACCAGACGATTATGGTAGGTTTCTCGGACGGCACAAAGGATGGCGGCTACCTACGGGCCAACTGGTCTATTTACGGGGCCAAAGAAGAACTCACCAAAGTCTCGCGTGAGTTTGGCATTAAAGTCACCTTCTTCGACGGTCGCGGTGGCCCTCCCGGTCGCGGTGGTGGCAACAACCAGAATTTCTACGCCTCACTCGGCAAAGATATTGAGGACAAAGAAGTACAGCTCACCGTTCAGGGACAGACGATCAGCTCCAACTACGGCACGGTACTGACGGGCATGTACAACCTCGAACGCCTTTTCACCGCCGGACTCGAAAACAGCCTGTTCAAGTCAGGAAGAAAGGACGAACAACTCACGGAGGCCGACAAGGCCCTGATGGAAGAACTCGCCGAAGCCGCCTACCAGTCGTATTTGGACCTGAAAAACCACCCGGCTTTTGTCAAGTACCTGGAAAAGAAAACGCCGCTGCGCTTCTACGGCCAAACCAATATCGGAAGTCGCCCCACCAAGCGCGGGGCCGCGGGTGAGGGTTTGAAGTTCGAGGATCTACGGGCCATTCCGTTCGTGGGTTCCTGGGCGCAGATGAAGCAGAACGTGCCGGGTTTCTACGGCTTCGGCTCAGCCATTCAGCAACTGGCTGACGCGGGCAAACTAGACGACATCAAGAAGCTGTACAAAAAATCCCTGTTTTTCCGTACACTGGTTGAGAACTCCATGCAGTCACTGTCAAAGGCTTTCTTCCCCGCCACCGCGTACCTGCGCGACGAGGAGGACTACCGCGATTTTTACGACAAGATGCACGAGGAATTTAAGCGGACCGATGAACTGCTGCTGAAAATCTCCGGACAGCACGAACTATTGGAAAGTAACGCCGTATCGCGCGAGTCCATCAAAATTCGCGAGCGCATCGTGCTGCCTTTGATCACCATCCAGCAATACGCGCTGCAAATGCTATCCGACTCGCCGGAAGATCGGGGAGTTGAGGAAGAGACGCTGAACAAACTCGTGATGCGAGCGATGTTCGGGATTATCAACGCAGCGCGGAATTCGGCGTAGGTATAAGCTTCTTATTTTTTACTTAGATAGATTCGGCAACTAAAAAGTTGCCGAATCTTTTTTTGCATATTTCCTGATCCCATGAAAAATCAAACTCACAATTTTCTTGCGGTTGCGTTCGCAGCTCTCTTCTGCGCTTTTGCAAACGCCGAGGCCCCGGTAAAAATCAAAACCAACAGCCCCCAAGCCAGCTACATCGTCGAAAAACTCACCACTGAATTTTTCCAAAATAAAAACCCAGTAAATGTCGCCTGGGAAGTTTCTTTCGTACTCGACAGCCTGGCTTTGGGGCCGGAGGACTACCGAATCACGAAGCAAAAAAACACCGTTTTTGTGCAAGGCGGCGGCAAACGCGGCCTGATTTACGGCGGACAGGAAGTGTTGGCACAGGTACGCAGCGGCGCGGCCTTACCCGATGTACAGCCGCGCGAAGGCAAAGCCGGACAGGCGTTTCGAGCCATCAAATTCAACCTGCCATGGTTTTCGTACCGCGACGGCCCCGCGCTACAACAGCATACCGAAACGTGCAAGAAAGTTGAGTTTTGGGAAAAATTCCTGGACATGATGTCCGAGAACCGATTCAATGCGCTGACGCTCTGGAACCTGCACCCGTTTCCCTACATGATTCAGTCTAAGAATTTTCCCGAAGCGCGGATGTTCAGCGACGCAGAGATGAAGGAATGGCGGAACTTGTACACGAGCATTTTCGACATGGCGCACGAGCGTGGCATCGAAACATACATCATCAACTGGAATATCTATGCGCCGGATTCTTTTCTTGAAAAACACAACTTGACTACCACCGACGATAAGAATACGCCGCTGGGCGACGCCGAACTCTCGCCCGTTGTGCAGCAGTACAACAAGGAAAGTTTGACGCAGGTCATCGACGAGTACCCCAAGCTGACGGGCTTCGGGTTCAGCCTGGGCGAGAAAATGGGCAAGATGACGCCCGCCGAACGGGAGCAATGGGCGCTCGACACCTACATCGAAGCGATGAAGAACGCAAGCCGTAAGATCAAGCTCATACACCGGGTGCCGTTTTCGGGCAACACCCGTTCCGAAGGCTCCACTTCGGCGGACATGGAAACCATCACGCGACGCGGCATCGAAAGCATCGACGCGGCTAAAGAACCCATTCTGGTGGAGGTGAAATTCAACTGGTCGCACGCGCACAGCACGCCCAAGCTCATCAAAACCCACGGCGGTCCGCTGCACGACAAGTACTGGAACCCCAAGCCTGAGAACTACAAAATCGTCTGGATGGCGCGGAACGAGGATTTCTTCTGTTTGCGCTGGGGACAGCCCGAGTTCATTCGCGAACACATCGCCCAAAACGACCACGACTACACCGCCGGGTACTTTCTGGGTTCGGAATGCTACATTCCGGCTTTGGATTATTTCAGCAAACTTGACAGTGTGAAGTGGGAATATGCTTTCGAGCGGCAGTGGTACTACTATATGTTGTGGGGCCGACTGCTCTACGACCCGAGTACATCGGACGCGGTTTTTGAAAAAGAATTC
>NZ_JBGSXF010000034.1:0-4393 GCF_041751555.1 Persicitalea sp.
ATGGCCGATTGCCGCGATACGGCGGAGGATTTGGAGACGCCCCAAAGTGGAGTCGTCTTGGACGAAGATATGGGGGAAGTGTTTTTGAAAAAACTTTTTCTGGGTTCGTGTGGGCTGGTCAAGGTGGCTAGTGCCGGGAGGGGGAAGCGAGTATGGGCCAGTAGCGAGTTTGGAATCGGGTCGGTCTTTACCGAAAATTTCAATCGCTATTTTAAAATATTACCCTATGCGCAATTCCATGGTGTAAGGCAGGCTACCTGGCCACAAATATTGAAAAACACGGAGTCGAACGGAATTTATTCCAGAAACGATAATCGTCTTCGGGAGTTGGATACCCAGCAAGCCGTTTACGAAATCAAAGCCTGTTCGGCTTCCCAGCGCCGCCAAACTACTCGATACGCAACGTACAAATACTCCCGCACCGTCTGGGATATACAATCCATGCTCGATAGTTACCGGATTTCAGGGGGAGATTATAAAAAACTCAGCGATGAAATCAGCCGGGCTTTTAGCCGGGATGCCAAAATAAACCTTGTCCGAAAGAACAAGTACCCCGAGAGCCATCCCCAAGCAAAAAAAATAGAAGCTGAAATGAACGTCGCTGACTTTTTAGCTCAGTTCAAAAGTGCCTCGTCTCAGATTCAGTCCGTTAAACCGGACTTCGGTAACTTCAAACGAACGCCGAATAAAGAGTACCTTACCGAATTGACAATCACCCTAGAGTTCGATGAGTTGTTTTGATGCCGAACCGCAAAACCTACCCGTTATGAAATGGATTCTGCTCGTACTTGTGTTCTTGTCTTCTTCCGTAAATTCCCAAACCCTCCACGCCATTCTGGTCTCGGACGTAGAAGACCCCAAGTTGGGCGGTGTCAGCTTGAGCGACGAGAAACAAATCCTGCAAATCCTGAAAACCGCCGAGTCGGGTACAGGTCTGAAACTTAAAGAGTATCCTCATAACCGCGCGAACTTCACGGCCAAGGCGGTTCGGGAAACGCTGAATCAAATGCGGATCGGCGCACAGGACGTGGTTTTCTTCTACTACACGGGGCTGGGCTATTACCCCGATGCGAATAGTCAATTTCCGGCGTTCAAGCTGAAAGAAAGCGCCTTGCAGCCCCTGCTATCTTTTTTCAGCAGTGAGCCACCACTGTCTCTCGACGAGGTGGGTGATATTTTGCAGGAAAGAGGCGCACGGCTTAATGTCGTCATGGCCGATTGCCGCGATACCACGCTAGAGTTTATAACCTATCCTGGTGCGCTTCTGGACGAGGAAGTCAAGAAGGTGTCTTTGAAGAAACTGTTTCTGGGTTTCTGCGGGCTAATCAAGATAGCCAGCGCCAAAAAAGGGCAAAAAGTTTGGGGAGATACGGGTAAGGGTTCGCTATATACCTTCATATTCAATGAATTTGCTTTTCAGGAATGTCTCCAATTCGGGTTTATCGGCGTGAGGGCAGCAACCTGGCCGAAACTTCTGAAGCGCGCGGGATCCCACCCTGATACTCTTAATTTTGAGTACTTTTCCATTAATCGTGCTTCAATCGATCAAACACCCGTATTCGAATTTATAGCCGGCACGCCCAACCAGCTCCGCAATACCACCACGTACCCTTCGTACCAGAATTCCATGACTACCGGAGATATTCAGGGAGAGCTCTTAACCTATAAACGCGAAGGAGGAAATTATGAAGAAGTAAGTGACAAAATCAGCAAAGCTTTTTACCCGAATGCTAAAATTGAATTGAAACGTGAAAACAAATATCCCAGCAGCGATCCGAGAGCCAAGCAAGCAGCCGATGTAATGAGTATTGCGGATTATTTGACCCATTTTAAGACAGTAGCTGATCGCATAGAGAAAGTGAAGGTAGACGCTGCGAGCGTAAAGCGAAACCCCAATTGGGAATATATCACCAGCCTGACCATCATTGAAACTTACGATGAATTGTAGTATTTAACTTTCTCTACCCTATGCGCCAATTATTCCTTCTTCTCTTTTCGCTTTTCGTTCATTCCGGGCTTTACGCCCAGGGAATGAATTTTGATGACGCCTCCTACGAGAAAGTACCGCAAAAGTACTTGGCGCAAGCGACTGCTTCCGCCGCACTACCTGCCCGCGTTGATCTGTCGCCCTACGCACCCAGCGTGATGCACCAGGGGAAGTTTGGTACCTGCGTGGGCTTCGCTTCGGCCTACTACGGCCGCACGATTCTGGAAGCCGTGAGCCGGGGCATCACCGATCGCGCCAAAATCGACTCGCTGAGTTTTTCGCCTTCCTTTCTGTACAACGCCATCAAGGATTCGACGGACAGTAATTGTCAAAACGGTAGCCTGATCGACACAGCCATGATCTATATGCGCGAAATCGGCGTCGCACGATTCTCCGAAAAAGGCTACCGCGATTGCAATCCGAACGACCCGCAACTTGCCCGCGCCGATAGCCGAATCATGGATTACGTCCGGTTGTTTGACTTGGGCGACAAGCAGGGCAGCGTAGTCGTGGCTACTAAAAAAGCCCTGGCAGAAATGACGCCCGTCATCATCGCCTTCCAGACGACGCCCTCGTTTAATCATTTAGGTTTTTTTGGCCAAATCTGGCGCTGGATCAAGCGGCTTTTTGGCGGCGAGGACGAGTCGGGCCTGTGGAAGCCTGCCGACTCGAATAAACGGAGCACCGGCCACGCGGTCTGCGTGGTGGGTTATGACGACAATAAGTTTGGCGGTGCCTTCAAAATCGTTAACAGTTACGGTAAAGACTGGGGCGAGGACGGCTACTTTTGGATGACCTACCCCGACTATAACGAATACACCAAGTATGGCTACCAGGCTTACCTGCCCATCGCGCCCGATTCCGCCGGGGTGACGATGGCGGGCAGAGTGTCTGTGCAATTTGCCACGTTCGTGACCGACAACGAAGTACCCTACGAGCGGAACGTCGAAGGGAAAACCAACCAGGGCAACGAAAATCAGGAAGGCATGGTGGCCTACAAGCTGCGTGACGCCCAACGGTCAGGCAGTAGTTACAAGTTCGTGACCGAAGTGGATCGAGGGGCCTACATATATATCTTGGCGGGGAGTTCTTCCGACCCGAGCATAACGACTCTCTTTCCGGTATCGGACAAGATTAGTCCCCATATCGGGGCCAACACCACCATGCTACTGCCATCGGAGAGTTTACACTACAAGCTGGACAATGTGGTGGGTACCGAGTACTGGCTCTTCCTCTTTTCGAAAAATGCACTCAACATAGAACACTACCTTTGCGAGATGAAAAAGGTACAAGGCAACTTCACCAACCGCGCGTTGACCGCTTTTGGCGAAGACCTAGTGCCCTACGAGAAAGTAGAATACGACAACCGAAAAGTAAACTTCACGCTACGCGGCCAACAGGAAGGACACATCGTGCCGTTACTTATTAGTCTGGAACACAAATAGGGCTTACTTTTTGCCCATCCGTGAGCCAAGCAGATAACCGACGATGAGGCCGACCACCAGACCGATGAAATTAGGCACGCTTTCCGCCGGAATGCAAAAATTGAACTGATCCGTAAAAACAAGTACCCCGCCAGCGATGCCCGCGCCAGGCGGGTGACAGAGCGAATGAGCATTGGCGAGTACCTTGATCGTTTTAAAAAAAATACCGATCAGATCAAGTATGTCGGTACACTCTTCGATAGTATGAAGCGAACGCCTAACAAAGAGTATCTTACGAGATTGACTCTTATCGAAACGTATGACGAATTGTAGGATTTCCCTCCACACTACTGGACATTTTCTAAAATCATAATCGGTGTCGGTATTTTGTTGGTTCCTAATTCACTGAATAGATGTCGGCAAAAAGTGAGCATGTTGGCACAGAATCGCATCAAGCTGTTCAGGCCGTGCCTGAAGACAGACTCCTCCCTTTCCTGTGCCCCATCCGGGTATAGTTTGATGCGCACCTTACTGTACGTTTTCAACCCTTCCTTGATTGAAAGCACATAGGCGAACACGACAATGGCCATCAGCAACTGGCATCGGGATTCGGTGCCCAGATTCATGGCCTCCAGTGAGAAGCCATTCGTCTTCATATGCTTGAAAAAGGCCTCAATCTTCCAGCGCATGCGATATTTGTCGGCTATCGACCGGGCGGGTTCCCGAAGGCTGGTCACCAGCAAGACCAGGGGATCATCAGCATCCTGCCTGCAGTTTTTGAGCACCACGAAATTGAGCGGGATTTCCTCCAAAACAAAAGGCTTCCCCAGCACTTTTCCGGCCACTTTACTGCGCTTGACCTTGCTGCACAACTGCATGTAGCTTCTGCCAGCGGATTGATCTATGGCTTCCTTATAGGTTCCGCTTTTTAGCCTGACAATGAAATCTATTTCATTGTCTATGAGGTATTTCAACCACTTCA
>NZ_JBGSXF010000035.1:0-15760 GCF_041751555.1 Persicitalea sp.
GCGGTTTTTCACCGTCAAGCGCGTGAAGGACGCCCGAATGTCAGCGGGATTGGCGCTGTTCTTTATCGCCATTTTATATACCACGGCTCCCGCCATTTCGGTCTTCGCGCGGACCAACCTCATCGAAACCGTCAGTAATCAGGAATACGCCTCGGTACCGCGGTGGTTCAAAAACTGGGAGACGACGGGACTTTTGGCTTTCGATGACAAGAACAACGATGGTAAAATCCAGTACGTAGCCGACAAGGAAGTCAATGAATTGACCATCGACAATGACATCATGGTGCTGGCCAATCCCGAAATCGCCCAGTTGCCCAATTGGGTCATCGCCCTGCTGGCGGCGGGCGGCCTGGCGGCGGCGCTCTCCACGGCGGCGGGACTGCTACTGGTGATTTCCGCCTCGGTGTCGCACGACCTTTTGAAAAAAATGATTTTGCCCAATATTTCCGAAAAAGGTGAATTGATCGCGGCGCGGATTTCAGCCACGCTGGCTGTTTGTGTGGCGGGGTACTTCGGCATCAACCCGCCCGGTTTCGTGGCGGCGGTAGTGGCGCTGGCTTTCGGTTTGGCGGCGGCCTCGTTCTTCCCCGCCATTATTCTGGGGATTTTTTACAAAAAAATGAACAAGGAAGGGGCAGTCGTCGGGATGGTCGTCGGTACGCTGCTAATGCTCTACTACATGGTAAGGTTCAAACTGGGCTGGCTGGGCGACGCGCCATCGCCCGCTTCCGGATGGTGGTTCGGCATTTCGCCCGAAGGTTTCGGCTCAATAGCGATGCTGGCTAATTTCGTGGTATCACTGACGATCAGTGCCTTTACGACCGATCCGCCCGAGGAGGTGCAGCAGATTGTGGAAAATATTCGGCTGCCGAGCGGGGCGGGGGAGGCGACGCATTGATTGCCGGAGCGGTTGAATCTTTTTCTAGTATTGTATTAACAATTCTTACAAATCCAAAAAAGATGTTGGAGGAGTTTGATATCTATTACCTCCATAATGTATCATAATCTGACTAGGATTGAACTTTCAATCTGATTAATTATGTGCATTAAATGTCACGTATTACTACCGAATTTTTATGTAAATCAGCTATTTTAAAACTGACCCAGATATTATTTTTTTTACATACTTCCATAATTTCTTCTATATGCTTTTGATTCATTTTATATCCAAAAATAATTTCATCAAAACAAGAATGAGGTACCGTATAGATATTGTTGAATTCAGGTATTTCAAGATTATTTAAATAATCAAAATTCCATTTATAGAATCTATATTCTTTTTCAAATGACCAAGATTTATATTTTTTTCTAATCAAGTCATTAGAGAACCAAGTGTAATCTTCCAGACCTCCTTCGGTGTTTATATCTGGATATACCATATGTTCAGTAGTTTTATTTACATATTGCACATAGGTTCCTCCTATGTTAGCATCTAGCAAACTTTGTAGATCCTTATGGAAATCAAAACCGACGCAGAAGCCGTTGAATTTGTCGCCATATTTATTCCACATCTTTTTATTGTTGTTAGACATTGACAGACAGTAGCTAACCAACGTTTCGTTGAAAAGTTTATAAAATTCCCTTTCTCTAATCTTTCTATTAGCTTCTGTACCAAATCTTTCGTTATATTGCTGCTTAATCAACGATTCCAATTGCTCATTTTTCAAAACATGAAGACCTAATAATTTATAGTAACTTTTCTTCATTCGTTCTTTTATGCTTTCAAAACTATAATCAAAATTTACTGGGAATCTACAATCATAAGGGTCATCAAAAGAGTAGGAATCAGAAAAATATAATTGTCTTTCAGTCAAAATATATTTATGAAAACTATGTTTTACATTATCGTTCCAATATCTATATTTATATAACCTAGTTGGAATTAAACTTTTAAGTCCATCAATATCAGTGTACTCTTTTACCCTTCTAGTTTTTAGTTTATTAATATCCATAGTTAATTATCTATGGGAAGCATCATTTTTTAATTCTTCGACCTGCTTCCGGATAATGGCCTGAATCTTGGGATCTTGCCGATCCTTATAAGCCTGCTCCTGCATTTCCCGCTTCTCGGCCACCAACTTCCGGCAAAGCAGAACTCCCCTGCTCGGGGTTCCCGTTTCTTTGTTAATTTCCTTCTCGACAGTTTCCATAATTTCTATTTTTTTTCTTCCAAAGATACCCCTTCATTTATTCAAAATCAATCAGATAACAGGACGCGGCTGCTTCCAGTTTCAAGGCCAATAGCTTGAATCAGGCGATCTTTTCGTATATTTTCCCAAATTTTTGACAAAAACCCTGAACCAGAGCTGACTGAAATTTCGGCTTACGATCCCAACCCTATGACCTCCATGAAAACGACGACTTTCGAAGAATACCAGGCAGCTTACGATAAAAGTGTAAATGACCCCGAAGGTTTTTGGAGCGAGATTGCCGGAAATTTCCAGTGGCGCAAGCCTTGGGACAAAGTGTTGGACTGGAATTTCGAGGAACCCAAAATCGAATGGTTCAAAGGTGCGAAACTGAATATCACCGAGAATGCCCTCGACCGCCACCTGGCCGAGCGTGGAGAGCAGGCTGCCCTCATTTGGGAACCTAACGAACCCGACGACAAGGCTGTCACCATAACGTACAGCCAACTACACCGCCGCGTTTGCCGCTTTGCCAATGTCCTGAAAAAATACGGCGTCAAGAAAGGCGACCGGGTGTGCATCTACTTGCCGATGGTGCCGGAGCTGGCCATCGCGGTGTTGGCTTGCGCCCGCATCGGAGCGATTCACTCGGTAGTTTTCGGCGGCTTTTCGGCCCGAGCTATCGCCGATCGCATTAATGACGCGGCCTGCACGATGGTCATTACCTCCGATGGAGCTTTCCGGGGCCAAAAGACTATCCCGATGAAGGAAACTGTGGACGACGCGCTGGAAAAATGCACGACGGTGAAAGATGTGATTGTGATGACCCGCACTCGCACGCCTATCTCTATGCTTAAAGGCCGCGATCACTGGTGGGAGGAGGAAGTCAAGTACGTGGATGCCGACTGCCCCGCCGAGGAAATGGATGCCGAAGACCCGCTTTTTATTCTATACACTTCCGGCTCCACGGGCAAGCCCAAGGGGGTAGTTCATACCTGTGGCGGCTATATGGTTTATACTACCTATACGTTTGCCAATGTGTTTCAGTACGAGCCGGGCGAAATTCACTTTTGTACCGCCGACATTGGCTGGATTACGGGTCACAGCTATATCGTGTATGGCCCACTTTGCTACGGGGCCACCTCACTCATGTTCGAAGGTGTTCCGACCTACCCCGACGCCGGGCGTTTTTGGGAAATTACCGAAAAACACAAGGTTAATATCCTGTACACCGCCCCCACGGCCATCCGGGCACTGATGAGTTTCGGATTGCAGTACGTCAAAGACCACGACTTGTCCTCGCTGACTAAACTCGGTTCCGTCGGTGAGCCGATCAATGAAGAAGCCTGGCAGTGGTACAAGCACAATATCGGCAAGGGCGAATGTCCGCTGGTGGATACCTGGTGGCAAACCGAAACGGGTGGTATGATGATCACGGCCATCGCGGGCGTAACGCCCGAGAAACCGACCTTCGCTACGCTGCCATTGCCCGGCATACAGCCCGTGCTGGTAGATGAGGCCGGAAACGAAATCGAAGGCAACGGCGTGAGCGGCAATCTTTGCATCAAATTTCCCTGGCCTGGAATGCTCCGCACTACCTGGGGCGACCATGATCGCTGCCAGAAGACGTACTTCTCGGCTTATCCGGGCATGTACTTCACGGGCGATGGCTGTCTGCGCGATGAGGACGGCGATTACCGCATCACGGGCCGCGTGGATGACGTTATCAATGTCTCGGGCCACCGCATCGGTACGGCGGAAGTCGAAAACGCCATAAACATGCACCTCGGCGTGGTGGAATCGGCGGTGGTTGGCTATCCGCACGACATTAAGGGGCAGGGCATCTACGCCTACGTCATCACCGAGAGCCAGCCCGACGAACCCGAAATGATGCGCAAGGACATCGGGGCGACCGTTACGCGCGTCATTGGTCCCATTGCCCGGCCCGACAAAGTACAGTTCGTGACGGGACTACCCAAAACGCGCTCCGGCAAAATTATGCGCCGCATTCTGCGTAAAGTCGCTGAGGGCGATACGTCTAATCTGGGTGATACTTCGACGCTACTGGATCCGACGGTAGTGGAGGAGATCAAGGAAGGCGCATTGTGAATGGTTAAAAGCAAGATTCAGTAGTCCTGAAACACAATCAAAAATGAAAGAATACAAACTCGAAAGTTTTATTTATTACAGTAAGCTGACGCTCGACACCAATCACATTCTTAATTCCTCCACCGCTGAAATCCAGGCCAAGTTGGATGAATACGCCAAGAAAGGTTGGCGGCTGGCGTCAAGTAACACCGCAAGTTTTGGGGCAGCGGTTTACGTGTATTTGTACTTTGAACGGGATGCGGAATTTTGATCAAGCTACCTCTTCCGGTAATATTTAGTAGTAGAATTATCTGAAACACGTAGTGTTCAACAAAAGTAACACACGACTATGCAAAGGGTAGATGGGGGATGTTATCTGCTGTCCAGCGACGCCATTTCTTTTTCAAGAAAATCAGTCACAAGCCTTCCCAATTTTTCGTAGCCTTCGTCCGTGTAGTGCACATCGTCCAATCCTTTCCCGAACTTCTTGTGTACTTTTCTGGACTGAGGGTAGAGGTCATTCACCACAATAGAATGTTTCTGCATGACCTTCTTCGCAGCCTCGTTGTATTTCAAGGCGTCGTCCGAAAATCTACCCGCCTCGTGCTTGGGGACGTAGGTAGTTGTGGCAAACACCAGTCTGGCATCCGTTTTTCTGCGTAGCATAGTTACCAGCGAATCGAGGTTGGCGGCGTATTCCTCTATGGAGTAGGTTATTGTTCCATTTTTTTTATCCCGGTTGCCCTGCACCTTTGAATCCGGGTGACGATAACACAAATCCCATAATCCCCAGTTGAAATGAACGATGTCCCATTGCTCGTCTTCCAACCACTCATCTATACTCGCCAATCCCTTTCCGGTATGCTGCGCGTTGCCGGGATTGTGCGAAACGGTAGCCTTGTCCGATAGTTGTTGTTGGACAAAGGGTGTGTACCCGATCGAAATGGAATCTCCAATGATTAAGATTTTGGGCTTTTCCGGACTGAGAGCGGCCAGGAACAGGAGGACTACGAGTAGGGAAGTTGAGTAGAGTCTGCTTCTAAACATAGCGGAGGAGCAGTTCTTGAAGGAGAATTCGGCGCGGCGCGAGAGTTCACAAGCCAACAGCCTTCCTGAATTCATCATCGGCTGGTGTTACTGCAGAAGCAAAAAAATGAGTGAGCTGCCCTTGTTCACTGACTACGTATTTGCAAAAATTCCAGGTAGGTGCTTTATCATTCCATCCATTCAAAGCCTTGGTCGATAGCCATTTGTAAAGAGGATGTTGCATCTTGCCCACTACGTCGATCTTGTCAAAAAGCTGAAACGATACCCCATAATTTTTTTGGCAGAAGCTGGCTATTTCCTCATCCGTACCCGGCTCCTGACCACCAAAATTATTGGCGGGAAAACCCAGTACCACGATGTCATCGCCGTATTTTTTGTGGAAGGCCTCCCAGTCGCTGTACTGCGGGGTGAAGCCACACTTTGAGGCTACGTTTATGAGCACTACTTTCTTGCCCTTGTACTGACTGAGGTCAATTGTCTGATCACCCGTCAAGGTCTTCAATTTAAAATCGTATAAACTTTGTGTGCCGTTCATGCTAGTTTCTATGCGGGTGGCTGATTCATTTTTGTCGGCAAATAGGCCTGACAGGAAAGTAGTAAACATATAAAAAAGAAGCGTAAGTAGTGTCATGGTTCTCAGAATAGCTGAATGAGAAAAGCAGGACTTGTTTGATTATTGGGGTACAACAAGCAGGGAAAACGATTGTTTTTTGAGCAGGCATGACACTGCTGGAGAATTAGGCTTACCGGAGGATGCTATCTTGAATTCATTCTAGGCTGGCTATGGTTGCGCTGCCCGGAGGGTTAAGGGAAAGTCGTCACCGGGTGGCGCTCCACTCGGCGGGAGCCAAACGACTGCGGGTGGATAGTTTATCGGGAGTAAAACTGAAACGTTTGAAAAAGCCTAGTCCCGCAGGAGGGGGCTGGACGCTGGCTGGGTTTACGACGTATTGTTTTAAATCGGGTTCTTCGGTAGCAAAGCGGGTGGATGGGGAGGAGGTACTTGTTCCGGAACTCCAACTTACAATGGGGTTAGGCTTATCGTTTGTCGCCATGGGTAGTTTGGGTTAGTTATAATCACACCATACTTTTCTATTCAACCCTTTACCTTTGTTACTCAGAAATGGACGGAGGTTTGCGGTGCAAAGTACCTTGCTCGTAGGAGTACACGAGCTTGATCAAGGTAGGTTCGGCGTACATTCGTCCCAGAAATTGTACTCCAGCAGGAAGGTTGCTAGAGGTGAAGCCCATTGGCACCGTAAAGGCAGGCTGTCCCGTGTGAGGAGAAATAATCTGACTGTTATCTCCTTTATAATCCTCATTGAACCGACTGATTTTGGCGGGCTTATTATTCCAGGTAGGGTAGATGATCGCATCGAGTTGCAGTCTGTCCATCTCGTCTTCAATCGCTTTTCGAAAGGCAATCCGCCGTTGGTCGGTATAAGGGTCGGAGCAGGCGATTTCGGGATTGACCGGCCGGCCGCTATGTCCGGCCAGGTAGGCTAACCTTTCATCAGTGAGCTTTGAAGTACTGCCAATCCTGATAATATCTTCTAGGGTCCTGATCGTGTCATTCTTTACGTAGGTAGCCAGATAGGTTTCCAGGTCGGCCCGAAATTCGGCGCACCATTGATTTTTACGCAGCTCGGCAAAATCGGGAATGGTTACGGCATCCACCATCACGGCACCCAATGCTGCCATATCCCGGATCGATTTTTCAAAAAGTGCTTTCACCTCGGGATCAGGGTCTGCTTCGCTCAACTCGCGAAGTACCCCAATGCGGGCCCCTTTCAAACCATCCTTTTGCAGGTACTGGGTGTAGTTGGTGGGTACTTTGCCCTCGGAGTACTTCGTCACCGGATCATTAGGATCATAGCCAGTCATGGCTTCCAGGACGAGGGTGGCATCCGCAACGCTGCGGCACATGGGGCCAACCACATCATTGCGAAGGTAGAGCGGTACGATATCCGCCCGACTTACCAGGCCGATGGTAGTTCGGTAGCCTACCAGCGCGTTGTGCGAAGAAGGACCGCGGATGGAGTTCCCGGTATCGGTTCCCAGTCCGACGGTGCCCAAACTCGCCGCCACGGCGGTGCCCGTTCCACCGCTCGAACCCGCCGGGACGTACTCGGTATTATAGGGGTTCAGAGTTTCGCCATAAGTAGAACTAATCGAGTGACGGGGCGAAAAGGCCCACTCGGCCATGTTGGACTTGGCGATGATGATGGCGCCGGCATCGGTCAGCTTTTTAACAATAAATGCATCCTCCTCCGGTACGAAGTTTTTCAGCGCCAGCGATCCAGCCGTGGTGGGCATCCCCTTCGTGTTGATGTTGTCTTTTACAATAATAGGTATACCGTGCAGGGGCCGCAGTATCCTGGTTTTGCGGTATTCCGCATCCAACGCCCGGGCCGTTTTCAAGGCCTCAGGGTTGATAAATGAAAGCGCATGAATTCGGGGGTTTACAGTACTGATCCGATCCAGGTAGGCTTGTATCAGTTGCTCGCCGGTGTAAGCACCCGACTCAAAAGCACGGTGAATATCGGCGATGGTTAATTCGGAAACATCAATGGATGAGCCATCGCCGGGCACTTTTGCGGTCTGACAGGCTGCGCTGATTAGGAGCAATACAACCCAGCCAAACAATAATTTTATTTTTCTCATGAAGCAATCAGCGTATTACCTTTCAAGTTTGAAATTGGGTTCCCGTGCCGGACGTTTATCAGCGTTGGCTACTTTCCAGCCGGTGCGGTACATCCAGTCGGCCATTTTCTTCAACTTAGGATAGTCGATGTTCCCGGCATTGTCCTGTGGGGTATGGTAATCAGGGTGTAAAAGCGTGGTGTACATCAACGACGGAATGCCCAGCCGGGCGTAGGGCAGATGATCGCTTCGAAAAAACCAGCCTTCCGGATGCGAGGCTTTGTCCCACTCGGTATCCAACTTGAATTTTGGTCCTTCGTTATTGGCGGCAAGTACCATATCGACCAGTTCCTGCGAAGTCCGGTGGGGTGGGATCACGCCCAGCACGGCGGCGCTATCCGGGTGGTTACGACCAATCATATCTCCGTTTAAAACTGTTACAATATTGTCTAGCGGGATGGTTGGATGAGCGGTGTAGTACCTGGAACCAAGAAGACCTCTTTCTTCGGCCCCGTGAATAATAAACACCACCGAGCGACGAACGGGGTTTTTTACAAACGCCCGGGCGTTGGCCAGCATCGCCACGTTGACACTGCCGTTGTCATCGGCACCGTAATAAATGGAGTCGTTTTTGATTTCGTTCCGGACCCCGTGGGCATCGGTGTGGCCACTGTACAGTAGGTACTCCGACTTCAACTTCGGGTCTGTGCCGTCAATAGTCCCGATAATGTTCACCGAGGGGTAGGGGTACTTGGCTGTCTGAATATCGGCCTTCATTCTGGCCGTACCTTTCTCTAACTCCTTTTTGGCTGACGCACGCAGCCAGATAATGGGTACGGTCGCCGTGACATTCTCATTCGAGCCACCCTCAATATCGTAGCTTCCGCGCTTGTAATTTTCGGTTGCATCGTCCCAGGCTTTTTCTGCGGTTTCGTCGGCGATGAAGATAATGGCCTTTGCCCCTTTTCGAAGCAATGGCAATCCGTACTTCACATACACCGAGCGGCTGTACCGCCAGGTTGGGAGGAAAATATTAGAATTAATTCCGGCAGGGTTAGCTTCCAAGGCAACTACTTTTCCCTCTACATCCACGGCATCAAAATCAACCGCCAGTGCATTCCCCAAATACACGATAGGGGCATCCAAGGAGACGTGGGCCATTTGCGAAATGGCTGCCTCTTCCCATAGTTTCAAGGGAGTATTGTTGATACTGATACTGGAATTATCAGTGACATGGTTGCGCCACAGCGTAAAATACTGAAAGTAAGTACCATCATCACCACCGGGCTGCAAACCGATCTCGCGGTACTTCTCACCGAGCCACATTGCCGCTTTCAGCTCATCCAAAGTACCGGCCGACCTGCCGCGGTATTTGGCACCCGCCAGGGCGTAGAGGTCGGTCTTTAATTCTGCTGTTTTGATTAGGTCAAGTCCCGGAGGATTTGTAGACTGTGCAAATAAGACGGTTGGCAGCAACAGCAGCGAACATGCCAGGGATAATTTCCTCATAGTTTAGGTTGTGTTTAAACCGTAAATTATGGCTAAAATCCCGGATTCTCCATCACCAGGGCCTGATTTTTACCCGAAATGCTACTATTCGTTTTTTAGCGCCGCCTGACGGGGGACTAGTTTTTCCGTCAGGGATAGTTTTAAGTTCCTGGAAGGGTACTGAAATGGGACGTTCTGCTGGTCGTGTTGAAAGCGGTAGGTGGGGTAGGCGCCCCGATTGCAACTTATGGCGCGGGCTGGATTACCAGGTTACTGACCCCGGTTGCAAACCAGGGCGAACCAGGTTGTTTTGAGTAGCAAACGCTAGTTAAACTCGGCATCCAAAGCCACTTTGAGGTCGTTTAATAAGGCCGGTACCTGTATATAAGGATCGTAAGGCTTATTTTTTACATAGAGTGTCTCGACGGGAATATAACCCCTGTACCCACTCCTTTTTAGTATTTTTACCAGCCGGGGAATATCCGTAGGGATATCGCTGCCAATACCGAATACACTTTCTTTCACCTGCCAGTTAACCGTGTAGGGTATCACCGCCTCAATGTCACGATAGGGATCCTCGACTTTAAAGTTGCCTGTATCAAGAATGAGACCGGCCCATTTGGAATCCACGGCTTTCACCACTTTTATACATTGTTCGGCTGTCTGAAGCATATCACCGTGGTTCTGGATTCCGATTATCACCCCATGTTGGGCTCCAAATTCGGCGCATTCCTTATAACAGGCAATCATCCAGCCCGCTACTTCATCCCATCGGTTTCCGTAGCCTTTGGGAATTTCACCTGCAAACAGACGAAGCACGGGCGCTCCCAATTTTGAGGCGACGATGATCCATTCTTTTGCCCTTTTTACCCCGTCGGCCCGCACAGCCGGATCGGGGGAGGCAAAGTCATTTTTTATTCCGGTACCCGAAATGTCAATCCCCAATTTAAAAGCCTGGCGTTTGATTTCGTAAATGTATTCGTCGGAGGGTACGCCGGGGTAGCCGGGAAAGTAGTATCCAGTCAGATCAACGGCATCGATGTTTTGACTGGCGCACCAGTTCAATAGTTCAGGCAAGGTCAATGTGGGCTTATTGTCTTTCTGTCGATTCCCGGTCAACAGATCGTTGAACGAATACGCATTGAGCGCCAGCTTGATGTAGGGCTGATGAGGTTTTTTACTGGTTTCCTGAGCGTGCGTCGGATAACCTGTACAAAACAGAAGTAAAAATACGGCCAAACCGGATAGTGTCCAGGATTGTTTCCTCATTTTTTGGAGCTTGTTCTCGTTCATGGAAGCCTTTCTTTTAAAACACTGAGAATTACGGATACCCGTAAGGTTAATTTTACCAAAACGGATAATATTGTCAGCACGGGTGGCTAGATTTTCAATTGACCGTCCGATTGGCTCAGCTAACAAAACTACTACTCCGCTTTTTAATGGAATAAGACACCATAGCTATTCGAAATACTCATTGCCTGCCGTAATTGATGCCGTTATTATAATAGCTTTTCACAGCGTTGAATAGACTGATCTCTTGAATCGTGATGCGAGTTAAAAGCGCGGTGGTAGCTTACGTGGTAGTAGCTGCTGGATGGGGCTACCTCACTCGTGCTTCTCAATCAAATGCTCTCGGTAGGCAGTCTTGTAATCGAAATCCGCCGGGAGGAGGTTACCCTTACGCATGCTCTTCACAAATGGAGTTATTGGGAATTTTTCCTCCAAGTCGGATTCCTCACGATTCACCAAGGCTTTAAGATAAGATTCAACCAAGTTCGACAGGCTCCTTTTCTGAGCGGCAGCGTACTTTTTCGCTTTCTCGATTACGTCCTTGTCGAGGGTTAGGGTTAGTTTGGATTTCATAGCGATATTTGGTTGTTATCGAAATTCTTGACAGAATCATCCTGCCTGTCGCGTCACAGACGCTATGAAGATACACGCCCCGATTACAAATCAGGGCGAGCTTGGGAAATACTAAAGCTTCATGGTTCTCTGACAATTTTTGTGGAGCAGGTCGTTTTCCACTTTCTTTCAAATAATCGACTATATTCAAGTGGTTGTTTTTCAGATGCTTACAGTTGGAATAGTTTGCCAAATCTGAGCGTATGACTCGTTAACCACAAAAATTGTCAGAGAACCAGCTTCATAAACTTGTTGATGATGATTAAAGAGATAGAAAAGATCAGTTTATGTTCTTCCGCCAGTATTACATAAACATGAATGTTAGCAACAGTGCAAATGCATTAATCCTGTCTGTCCTCTTGGTATAGAACATATAGGTCTATATTTAATTCTAAACCACATTCACTCAAAACTTTCACTGCATTTTTATCAAAATACAAACCAGGATTACATCCATCGTACATGTATTGGACGACCGAGAACTCTATATGAAGTTGTTCTGCCAATTTTCGAATGACATCTTTTCTCGGAATAATTATCTCTTCAATAAAAGCTGCAACGTCGTTTCCAATCCAATCGTTTGAAATATTAACCTTCCTATATTCCCAATAATTCTTCTCTCTAATTTTCCAAACCTCTTTCGTCTTGTCACCAAAAACATATTCTTCGCCTTTAGTCCAAATGCAGGTTGGTTCTAAACTTAATAAATCTGTTATTTCATTATGTTCAACTTCAAAATCAAAAATCTTAAGTTCAACAATGTTCTCATTAATTCGCATATTTTACTCGCATTGTTGCTAACGGTCACGGCTTTCTGATGTATGGATATTTGAAAAACTTTCAGCCCGAACCGAAGCCGGATAAAGATATGCAGATGATACGATATTCAAAAGTTCATCTGTGATTCTTCAGCCGGGACAGAAGTTGAATAGTGATATGAAGCTGGGATTTCCACTCTTCAGCCCATATATCAGAAAAGCCATGTTGTGCGTTCGTGCTTCTGTCAACATAAGTTCATGCGGTCTCAAGCGATTTGTCAATTACCCAAGGAATATTTGTGTCAAACTCTACCTGTACTAAACCTGTTTTGTCTTCAAAAAAAGTTAAGTCATTTCCTTCTGCAAAACCGATTGAAAAATTATCTGTTATTCTTGTCAAATCAAAAGTGTGTCCACCTGATGGTAGCGGAACACGATAATCTTTTCCTGTCAATGCTTGTCCCTTAAAATGAAACCAGCCGCCAATGTGATGAAGTCCATTAGGCAATGTCTCGTAGGAAGTTATTTCTACTTCTTTTTTAAAGTCAATTCCCAAGTTCTTAAACAGGTCAATGATTACTTTGGGAAAAACTTTGTCACGATAAGCAACATAATTTTTGCAGTCATTACAGCGGCAAGTGTCAGCGCCGCTACCTGAAATGCTCTTATAGGTTTGTTCAGTTAAGGCTTTGTCAACTTCAAATGTCCAATCTTGAAATTTTACGATTGCAGTTGTCATTGAGTAGTTCTTGTCGGTCTTTAAGTCATTTGGAAGTCGCACCAGCATGACGCACAACGTTTTGCGGCTTGGCGTAGTGGCGGATTTTCAGCACAAAACTTGATGCGAAGCACACGGTCAAATATAGCACAAATGTTTATACGAAGCACGTCACCCGCCATTACGCCAAGCCGCTGTTAGCGGTAGTTTTTTTCTCAGTTCAACAGTCCGATATTGTTGTTTAGTCGCCATAAGACAAAAGCTGTCCAAATGATAATTAACAATAGCAACGGCTTACCCCATTGTGAAAACTTTCTATCAATCACAAAATAACTGATGGTGGCACAAAGCACTTCAATAGTAACCCCAACAAAAACAATTGTCTTGAAAATTGTCGGTAAAGGTAAAAGCAGAAAGCAAACTCCAATGAGTTTGGCAGTCCCCAAAATGAAAGGAAAGTATTTTGGATAGCCAAGTCGTTCAATGGTTTTGATAACAAATTCCTGCCGCATAAAAATCGCTATGCTGGTGGCAGTCATCCAAAGTGCGATTAAGATAAGGCTCACGATATGAGCAATGTATAAATAGTCCATACATTAAATCTTTTGAATGATGGCCAGAATGGCGTGAATTTGTTTTTCAGTAGTAGCGTGATAAACCGCTTCACGGATTTCTAATACTGTCCAGTTTTGGCTGAACTCGTTTCTTATTTCCGTTTCCGAAACCTGTCTGGGCGCAAATTTTTGTTTAGGTGATTTTTCGCCAAATGCTTGAATTATAAATTGTCCGCCTGTTTTCAAAACTTGTCGGATATTTTCAAGATACAAAGGCATTTTATCCATATCGATATTATGATATAAACCATAGTCAATCACAATGTCAAATTGCTGGTTTATGTTGCTAAGATTAAATGCGTCCGCCACATCAAATTTTACCGTTACGTTTTCTTTCGCTGCCCTGCGTTTAGCTACTTCAATCCCTTTGTCTGAATAATCAAGTCCTGTAACCTGAAAGCCTTTTTGGGCAAGATAAATAGCATTGTCACCCGAGCCACAGCCGATGTCAAGAATGGTTTTTCCTGCGATTTTTCCTTCTTCCACTAATCGTATCAAGTCGGGTTGTGGTTTGTTCACGTCCCACTCGGCAAAGCCAAAACGATAGCTAAGATTGAAATAAAATTTTTGAAGTCTTGAACCCAAACTATGTTGGGCATTACCTATTTGAAGTTTTTGTTGCATTGTTTTTTAAAATTTGTTCAATGCAAAAGTCTGAATAGAAAATTCTAATCTACTGAACCAAAGTTAAAAAATCACTTTTCCTTTTTCAGCATCCGCTTTCTAAGTCTGCTCAATGATTGAGGTTCAATTTCAAGATAAGCAGCAATATGTTGAAGTGAAACTCTTTGAAAAATTTGAGGTTCATTATTAAGTAGGTGTAAATATCTTTCTTCGGGTGTTCGTAGTTTTGCTTCTACCAACTTATTAAATAAAGAAGCATACATTTTTACGGCATTTACCGAATACCATTTTTCCAATACAGGAATTTGCCTTTCAAGCTGGTCAAAGTCAGATTTTGAAATTACTAGTAGTTCTGTGTCTTCCAAAGCCTGAATATTTATTTTAGAAGGTGTCTGTTGGTGATAGCTTTCTATGTCGCCAAGCCAAGAATTTTCAAATCGGAAAAACAAGGTGTTTTCTTTCAGATTGTTGTCTGTGTAAAAAGTTCTGACTGCACCTTTTACAACGTATGCTTTTGATTTGGCTATTTCCCCTTGATTTAAGTAAAATTCCTTCTTTGGGATATGCTTTTGTTTGAATTTGTCGGCAAGTAAGTCAAGTTGTTCAATGTCAAGCCGGAACTTCTGCTTGAATAGTAAGAGCAATTCTGTCGGTAAGTTGTCAACTGTCATAATGTTTGGTGGTCGTTCATAAAATTACCGCTAACTCGTGTATATACGCAAGTTTTGCAGTACTTTTTGTATTTATGTTGTACTATGCTTATTTTTCATTGTACTTTTGATGTCGTACTTTTTGAATTGTCATCGTTCCTGAATAGACTCTGAAAAGACTTCATCACTCGCCCCCGCTCGCCCAGATTTGAAATCGGGCGCGGTCATCTCTTCGCGTTTGTAACGTGAATCCGAATGGTTTTAATTTTCATTTCAAAAATTATTTATCGGCGTCGGCGAATGCTATTGCATCCCCACACTGAAAAGATATTCTCCTGCCGTCATAACAGGTAACCTTGATTCTTTAAAGTCTTTGCCATTTCTGGTAATAATAATCGAACACTTGGCTTGTAAAGCACAATAATATTGAAGTGAGTCCTCAAAATCAGAGAAAGCAGAGTTCAAACCTTTCTCAACTATAAACTCATCTACACCGCTGATTTCAGAAATGACTTTAAATTTTCTAAGCTTGTCTTTGGAATTTTCTGAGCCTATCAATTTTGCAAGCAAATAGTTTAAGGTAGCGTAGGAGAGTGATGAAGCTATCAGAGTTACTCTACCTGAGTCCCCCAAAGCGGCAATTTTAGCAATAGATTCGTAGAACGGAGGTCTTTCATCCAGTAAGTCCATCACAACGTTAGTATCCAGGAACAGGCGGTCCTTTTTCATTTGTGCTTTTCTATCAGATGATCCCGGTAAGCAGTTTTGTAGTCAAAATCAGCCGGGAGATGATTGCCCGTAGCCATGCTTCTCACAAACGGGGTTATTTCAATTTCCTCGAAATCATCGGACTTCTCCCTATTAACCAGAGCTTTGAGATAAGATTCGACCAGATTCGACAAGCTCCTCTCCTGAGCGGCGGCGTACTCTTTCGCTTTCTCGATCACGCCCTTATCGAGTTTTAAGGTCAGTTTTGCGTCCATACTTCATTTTGTTTGTGTACGTACAAATATAAAGATGTGCGCCGTACAAACCAAGAGCTGTGACTTTCACGTCAAAACTCCCTCGGCGACACCTTCACCCGCTTCTTCTTCCTGAC
>NZ_JBGSXF010000036.1:0-1822 GCF_041751555.1 Persicitalea sp.
GCCTGAGCTCAACACCGAGCAGGAAAGCCCTGAATTGGCCGAGGCCAACGCTGGTAAGACCAGCATTTTCAAATTTCCCCACCTGATTTTGGGCGCAGTCGCCATTTTCCTGCACGTTGGTACGCAGGTCATCGCCATCGACACCATCATCGCCTATGCAGGTTCAATGGGTATCGGGCTACTGGAAGCCAAGGTTTTTCCCTCTTACACGCTTTTCATGACGATCTGCGGCTATGTTTTGGGGATCATTTTGATTCCAAAATTCCTCCGGCAAGTCAACGCCCTGCGTATCTGTACGCTGCTGGGAATGGCTTTCACATTTCTGATTATTTTCGCGAGCGGACGGGTCGGTTTTATGGGTCACGACGCCGATATTTCCATCTGGTTCGTAGTACTGCTGGGGCTGGCCAATTCGCTGGTGTGGGCGGGGATCTGGCCGCTGGCGCTGGATGAACTGGGGCGGTTCACGAAACTGGGTGCGTCGATTCTGATTATGGGGCTTTGCGGAAATGCCTTGATGCCGTTGCTGTACGGCTATTTCGCCGATTTATACAGCTTGCAGGCAGCCTATTGGGTGCTTATTCCCTGCTACGCGTATCTGGTATATTACGCATTTTACGGGCATTTGGTAAGGCGGTGGAGTTTGTAAAAACCTTGGCTTTATCCACCAATCGCGATCATCGAGCGGTTGGTTTCGTACTCGGCCTTCGCGCCTTTTTCGGCAAAGTCGCTGTGCCCGCCGTGGGCGAAGTGTTTGGCCTGGAAGTGGCCGAGGATTAATTCTTTCACGTCTTCGCCCTGCCGCAGAGCGGTCAATAAATCAACTTCTCCCGTATCGAAAAGGCAGTTTTTTAGCTTGCCATCGGCGGTGAGACGGATGCGGTTGCAGCCCGCGCAGAAGTGGTTGGTAATGGTACTGATAATGCCAAAAGTACCCGCCCCGTCCGCAATGCGAAAGCAGCGGGCCGTGTCGTTGGCTTCGCCGGGCAAGGCGTCGAACTCGTACTGTCTACCGATAGTTTCCAACAAAGTCTTGTAAGGAACCATGCGCGAAAAGTCCCACTGATTGCCGTTAAATGGCATGAACTCGATAAACCGCACATGCAGGTTAGGCCGGTCGCGGGTGAGTTCTACGAAGTCGTTGACTTCCTCCACGTTAAGGTCGCGCATGACGACCATGTTGAGCTTCACGCTGAATCCTTCGGCCAGCAGTAGTTGAATATTATCGAGCGTTTTCTTAAAATGATCCCGTTTTGTAATCGTCTTGAACCGCTCTTCCTGCAAAGTATCAAGACTAATATTCAGCGAGCGAACGCCCGCTTTCTTGAACGTATCCAGGTACTTATCCACAAAAACCGCGTTGGTCGTCAGCGTCAGCGACACGGGTAGTTCGCCCAGCGAAGCGATGATGTCACCCACATCTTTACGAATCAGCGGCTCGCCGCCCGTGAGCCGGATTTTCTGCACGCCCATCTCCACAAAAATTCCCGCCAGCGTCCGAATCTCGTCTGCTGACATTAGCCACGCATTCGGCATAAACTGCATGTCCTCCTGAGGCATACAGTAGTTGCAGCGTAAGTTACACTTGTCCGTCAGCGAAATGCGCAGATAGGTGTGGGTACGGCCGAAGGTGTCGGTAATGTATGTAGTTGGTGTGTCTATGAGTTTATAAGTTTTTTTAGTTCCAAAGGCACAAAGTGAGAAATCGAAACGATGATAGACTCGCTCAGGAACTTTGTGCCTTTGTGCCTTCGCCACTTTGTGCCTCTTCATGCTTTTCGCCTTCCATAACGCCAAACACGTGCAGAACGTGCGGAAAGAG
>NZ_JBGSXF010000037.1:0-2890 GCF_041751555.1 Persicitalea sp.
GGAGGCAGTCGCTCGGCTCCAGCCGAGTGGCGACTATCCCATAGCCCTCCGGGCGGTCTTTCAAAAACTATACGTTTAGCAATCCAACACCGCAATCGGACTCACCGGACTGGAACTGCTCAACTTCCATTCGTGTGGCTCACTCACAAATCCGGCCCGCACTGAATTTTGGTGGATGTAATCCACTTTCTGACGCATAACAGAATGCTTACTTCTCATTTTGCCGGATAGTGGACGCGTGGTACTTGAAAATCATATTCATCCAGCCTTTCCGTGACTTCTACGGATTTTCAAACAGCAGATTCAGCAACCGCTTGGCGGTAAAGCTTTTGAAATCACGAATCGTATGGACCAGTTCACCATCGGCGCGGCAAGCAATCAGGTGCAGGTGGTTGGTCATAATGACGTAGGCATAAATCTCCAATCCTTTTCGCTGCTGACAAAATTTCAAACTGTCAACGATTTCCTTGGTGTACGTGGGTCGCGTAAAAACATCCATCCAGCCCACGATGGTAAACGTGAGGTAGAACACACCATCTCCGTAGGTTTTTCTGAACTCGGACATTGTGAATTTATTAGGTGTGAGGATTTGGCTTGGCCGGGAGATGGTTGACCGCCCAGAGGGCTACGGGATAGCCGTCACTCGGTGAAACCAAGTGACGGCGGGTGCCTAGGTTTCGAGGTCAGCTTCTTGCATTGGGTTGGTTTTGGTAGGGTCTGTATGGTATCAAATCATGAATTAGAATTGCAATTTTCCGGGTACTAACATTTTGTTAATCAAATTATCTTCAAATCCTACTTCACTCAACACACAGCATACAAGCAGCAATCTAATTTTGATCGTCAAATCATACAACTCTTGTCCAGTCTTCGTGGCTGCATACTCAGTCTTTCGTAAATGAGTATAGTAGTTTCGAGAATCGTATGCACTTTTTGCTATTTCCTTACAATTTTCAAACTCAGCTTCGACCAAGGTTACCTGTACAAACTTTTTCACCAATTTTTCAATTATTTTATCCAAGTGTTCATTTCCTTTACAAAATCTTCTATGATATCCTTCCAGAGCTTGAACTATATTTAAGAAGTTATTTATTCTAAATGTCGATGTTGGTTGTATACTTTCAACAAGATATGCTAAAATTGGTCTTAGATCATCTTTTACATGGAGCCATTTTTTTAATATATAAGGTAAGGCACCTTTGGATAAACTATAATCAAAAAGAAGGTTTCTTGATTTATTTTTTATATCTACTGGGTAAAGATCATAATGCAAGAAAACTTCATATTTTGAATTCTGTTCATTAACGTCCCTATCGTCTCCATTTGAAGAATATAAATTAAAAAAATCTATATTTGTTGGGGATAAGGTAGCCAGAGCAAAAAAATTACGAAATAGAAAAATATTTTCTTGAATATCTTTAAAGGTTTTCGGTACACTAGAGGAAATATTTATATACACATATTGGTTTATTGGTGGATTCAAGTAATAAATGCAACACCCTCATTATTTAGGGTAGCATTTTGAAAAACTTCTTCGGGCGATCGGAACCCGAATCTCTTCCTGGGTCTTTGGTTTAAAATATCGACTACTTCGTTCACTCTCTGCTCGGTGATTCGGGCAAAGTTCATCCCTTTCGGGAAATACTGCCTGACCAACCCGTTCAAATTTTCATTCGCCCCACGCTCCCAGCTATGGTAGGGCTTTGCAAAATAGCAGTCTACTTCTAGTTCTTCCGAGACTTTCTTGTGGTAGGCAAACTCCTTCCCATTGTCGGTCGTGACGGTGTGTAGAAGGGGCTTCCAGTCGGCCAGCAGCTCGACTGCCTTGGCCTGTACCATGGCAGCCTCCTTGCTCTCCACGTAGCCCATTTTCAGCATCCCCGTAGCCCGGTCGTTGATCGTCAGCAGGGCTCCCTTGTGGTTTTTGCCGATCACCAGATCCATCTCCACATCGCCCACCCGCTGCTTCTGCTCTACGATCTGAGGGCGCTGGTCGATGCCCACTCTACCCACGATTTGTCCCCTTTTGCCCTTCACACTGCCCCTTTTGGCGTAGCGCTTACCCTTGGTACGCATGTGGCGGAATAGCTTCCCGCCCTGCTTCTTGTCGTCCCACACGAACTGGTAGATGCGCTCGTGCGAGACGCATTCGATACCCTTTCGAGAGGCGTCCCCGACGATCTGCTCAGGGCTGTAGTCCGCCTCGATCTTCTGGCGCACATGCGCCTCGATACAGGCCGTCAGGCGCTTTCTCTTTGGCTTGGCCTTGTGGCGGGCGTCGGTCTTGCGTTGAGCCAGGTCGGGCCAGTAAGACCCGTCGCGCTGGTCACAATTGCGATGCAACTCGCGGCTGACAGTGGATCTACAACAGCCGACCTGCTCGGCAATCTCGCCCCGGGAATGTTGCGTTTTGTCCAAGGCGGAAATGTGGTACCTTTGTTCTAGCGTCAGATGCTTCATGTGCTTTTTGAGTTTGGTAACCCAAAAGTATGAAGTTTTCCAGCGTAGCCCCCCTGCTGGGTTCAGGCCCCGGGGCCTGAACCCAGCAGGGGGGCTTTTTTTTCAGCCGTTGCATTTATTACTTGAATCAGGGATTTTTATTCCTTCATCTAGCACTTGTGATGGAGATGGTATGAAAGAGTTCAGTACAAAACTCATTTTTGTGAAATCATCTAATTCAATAGATATGCTTTTAGGATTCTGATATTTTAAATTGTAGATTGGATTTTCAGGATCAAATGTGATTGAAAAATCAAACCCATGTATTCCTAACCAAGTCGTTAATGTCGAAAATCCGATAGTCCACTCCTTATAAATTGGCTTATCAATATCATAGAGTAAATCACCAGATATAGCTAAACCAGCCGAATAGTTTGAAATAGGAAATTCC
>NZ_JBGSXF010000038.1:0-6766 GCF_041751555.1 Persicitalea sp.
GCAGACCGAACCTTGCGGAAGTATTTTTCCGTTATATTGCCGTTACTCAACAACTTCCCGGCCTAGTGCAGCGGCGGTGGCAAGCTTTTGGTTTCGGACTAAAGACCCGTAACTTCGCTTGTTATACCAAAAAAATCGTTGCGACCCGAGTGTCTAGAAAAAGTGTATGAAAGCCGTCTCAACTCTCCTCTTTACGCTGCTGACTGTCAGCGTGTGGGCCCAATCCTCCGCCCGTATCAACATCGCCTCGGCCACCGAAGTGGACTATATTTATTCACTGACATTGGAGCGGGTTCGTTTCCACGAAACGCTGGGTGTGGGTCTGGCCGAAACTGAATACGAAACTATCGACATTTTCGATCTGAGCATCCAAAAAGATGGCTCGACGACTTTTCCGGTGGACAAGCCGCTGTTGGTAAGGATGACCATTGCTTCCAAACGACCCGTTAACGATCTTTCTCCCTCCCAGATGCGCCGGGAGAGTCGAACGCAATTGCTCTACATCGTCCCGAACGAGAATCTGACAATCAGCGTCAACCCCGGCAATGAACTCACTTTCGAAGGCAAGAATGTGGCTCATCAGGAGTTTTTGCAAAACTATTTTCTGGAAAACCATTACCAGTACCTCCCCGCCTTTCGATTCAATCCCAAGAAAATCGACAACGATGCCATAGTAACGCAAAGCGATAGCCTGGCTCAATTGCGCCTGACGCAGTACGAAACTTTCAGAGCGGCGCATCCGGTGGACAGCACTTTCGATAATTATGTGCGAGCCACTACCCACGTGGAGCCTTACCTGATGCGGGTTGTGGTACGTGACCGCCAAATGCGTCAGAATACACCTGTGAAACTGACTCCCGAACAGCGCAAAGAACTCAACAAGATCACTTTGGATAACTTTGAGTTATATCCTGATGAAGCTCTGTTTAGCTTAGCCTACCGCAACGAATTGCGTAACTGGATTCTGATTCCCATCACGGAGAAATATCCGCAGGATATCAAATCGCAATTCATGCTGGGTAATGACGCCATCCTTGAGGTGTATGAGAGAAGTAAGGAGAAATTGGGAAGTTATCCCAAACAGCAAGAGTACCTGCTCACCTACTGGCTGAATTACGCTGTGACGGCATTGCCTTCTATGAAACCCGCCCGGATCATGTTTACTGATTTCGAGCAGCGTTTCCCCAACTCGAAAGTGAAGGATTATTTTGCCGAAATCATTACCGCTAAGGAAAAACTGGAGAAAGGCCAGTCCGCCCCGGACTTCACCCTACTGGACAAAGACAGTAGCTCCGTGTCACTCAGCAGCCTGCGTGGCAAGCCACTGGCCGTAGCATTCGCCTTCAATCTCAAGCAGCACGAACCCACACTCAAACTACTGGAAGAAGCCAAGGGCGACAGTGTGTTGTTTGTCTATGTAAGCGTTGCGCCGGGTATTCCGTTTGGTACCTGGAAAGATTATGTGGAAGTGCGCCCCCACGCGCTGCACCTGTACGCGTCGGACGAGGAAATCGAAAAACTAAAAGCGGTGTACGCCGTCGAGCCGCGCTTTCCCTTCATGGTCATCGACGAAGCCGGACGCTTTGTCAACCGCTGGATTCCGCAGGAATTTCCCGACAACCCCACGTTGCAAAAGGAGTTGCGGAGCGCGGTGGGGCAGTAGTGTGGTATGACAGGATCCGCGTATGGGATTCCAGCCTATTTTGTCGCTTAAGAACGGGCTGGAAGCCCGTACCACATCCCTACGCCAGCTTGCGGTACTTAATCCGCTTCGGCGTCGCATCTGCGCCCAGCCGCTTCTTGCGATTTTCCTCGTAGTCCGAGAAATTACCTTCAAACCAATAAGCCTGCGAGTCGCCTTCGAAGGCCAGGATGTGGGTAGCCACGCGGTCAAGGAACCAGCGGTCGTGGGTGATGACCACGGCGCAGCCCGCGAAGTTCTCGAGGCCCTCTTCCAGGGCGCGGAGCGTGTTCACGTCCAGGTCGTTGGTTGGTTCGTCGAGAAGGAGTAGGTTACCGCCTTCTTTAAGGGTCATCGCCAGGTGAACGCGGTTGCGTTCGCCACCCGACAGGTTACCGACTTTCTTTTCCTGATCTGACCCCGCGAAGTTGAACTTGCTGACGTAAGCGCGAGCGTTCATTTGCTTGCCGCCCAGCATCACCCACTCGTTACCATCCGAGATGGTCTGGAAAACCGTTTTGTCGGGATCAAGGTTGTCATGTTCCTGATCTACGTAGGCCCACTGCACGGTTTCGCCGACCTCGAAGCCGCCTTTCATCGGGGATTCCTGCCCGGTGATGAGTTTAAAAAGGGTAGTTTTGCCAGCACCGTTCGGGCCAATGACGCCCACGATACCAGCAGGCGGCAGGGCGAAGTTGAGGTCTTCGTAGAGTAGTTTATCGCCGTAGGCCATCATGATGTTACTGGCCTCGATTACCTTGTTGCCCAAGCGCGGGCCAGGCGGAATGAAGAGCTCCAGCTTGTTTTCCTTCTCTTTGGCGTCCGCGCCGAGCATTTTCTCGTAGGCACCGAGGCGGGCTTTCGACTTGGCCTGCCGCGCTTTGGGAGCCATGCGCACCCATTCCAACTCACGGAGTAACGTCTTTTGCCGCTTCGATTCCTGCTTTTCTTCCTTTTGCAGGCGCTCCTGCTTTTGTTCCAGCCACGAGGTGTAATTGCCCTTCCAGGGAATGCCTTCACCGCGGTCGAGTTCCAGAATCCAGCCCGCCACGTTGTCGAGGAAATAGCGGTCGTGGGTCACGGCGATAACCGTGCCTTTGTACTGCCGCAAGTGTTCTTCCAGCCACAGCACACTCTCGGCATCGAGATGGTTGGTCGGTTCGTCGAGCAGCAGCACGTCGGGCTGTTGGAGCAGAAGGCGGCACATGGCCACACGGCGCTTCTCGCCGCCGGATAGGTTAGCCACCGACTGATCCGACGGCGGACAGCGCAGGGCGTCCATCGCTACTTCCAGGCGGTTGTCGAGGTTCCAGGCATCGGCATGGTCGAGTTTTTCCTGCACTTCGCCCTGCCGTTCCAGTAATTTATCGAAATCGGCATCGGCTTCGCCGAATGCTTCGTTGATTTGTTCAAACTCTTTAAGCAGATCAACCACCTCCTGCACCCCTTCCTCCACCACTTCGCGCACGGTTTTTGTGGGATCGAGTTGAGGCTCCTGTTCGAGCATCCCGACCGAGTAGCCGGGCGAGAAGACGACTTCTCCCACAATATTCTTATCAAGGCCCGCAATGATGCGTAAGAGCGTGGATTTGCCAGAACCGTTCAGGCCCAGGACGCCGATTTTGGCCCCATAGAAAAAGGAAAGGTAGATATTTTTGAGGATGTGGCGATTGGGCGGAATGATCTTGCTCACACCCGACATCGAGAAAATTATGGATTCGTTGCTCATTTTTTAGTTAATTTGTATTTGGCAAATATCGCCAATTAAGCCCATACATGGACGCCGAAAAGTGGATTACGGATATTGGATTGAAATAAAAATCTTATATTCAGTAATTTGAACACCCTAAAATAGAGGAGATTTAGGCTTAGGCTGAGTTTCCTGAATAACTAAACCCACCAACTAAGCAGATAAGATAAAAAGTAGAGTCATGGAAGAAAAGGAAGAATACGGCTACGTAAAGGATGGCAAAGTATTTTTGAAAGGTTACCTCGGGAATGCTGATCGCCAGATCGGCGAAGTAAAAAGAACGGAACAGGAGGCGATTGACTACTTCAAAAATCGCTTCACCATCGCCCAAAGTAAAGTCGAGACCCTCAAGAAAGACATCGAGGAAGCCCAGAACAAGGGATCGTATCTTACGAAACTGACCCAACTCCGCCGCAAACTGATCGGCTTCGATGCCATTGGCGACTTCGTCCCATTGCTGGAAAAACTGGATAAAGCCGAAGACTACCTCACTGGTCTGATTCTGGTCAACCAGGCCAAGAATCTGGAGATCAAGCGGGCGCTGATCGAAGACGCCAAGACGGCCGCCGCTATTGAGGATTGGCCCGCTGCCACCGATGCCGTGCAGGAAGTAAAGGACAAGTGGATCAGGACAGGCCCCGTGGACAACGAGTTTCAGGAAGATGTGGACGCGCAGTTTCAGGCCGTACTAGATGATTTTTTCCACCGCCGTCGCGAGCATTTTGCCGAGCAGAGCAAGATCGTGCAGGCCAAGGTGGATGAGTACGAAAAGATTATCAAGAAGGTTAAGCAGCTATCGTGGAGCAAAGACCTGGACGAGTCCTACAAGCAGGCCCGCGAAATCCGAAAAGAGTGGAATGCCCTGGGCGAACTACCGCCCAAGAAGTTTTTCAAGATAAATAAGGCTTACCGCCATTTTTTCAAACTCTTTTACGATAAATATAATGAGTCGAAGGGCATTCAGCCCGAGAATAGGGAAGACCCACGCATCGGGCAGCAAAGGAAGCTACTGGTGGAGGCCGAAGATGCGCTGAAAAATGATAATATCGTGACAGCGGCCGAGAAAGCGAAGGTACTTCTCAGCAAGTGGAAGGAAATCAGGATTCCGTATCGGCAGTCGGACCGCGAGCTCAACGATCGCTTCCGCTCTACCTGTGACAAAATTTTTGAACTCAGCTACCTTGCCCGTGTGATTAGTCGAAAGTACCCCGCCTTCGAGCTCAAAAGCGAGGAGGAGCAGTTACGCGCCCAAATCCGGGAAATGGAGTGGCTCGTGAGCCGTGAAAAAAGCGACCTTGATATGGCCACTCTCGACGTGGAGCGCAGCCTGACGGGCGACGAAGATCAGGACAAACGCCTACGCGGACGGCTCAACATTCAGAAGCGCAAAGTGGCTATGAAGGATAAGATTCTCCGGGAGTTTCAGCGGAAGCTGGAGCGTTTGGAACGGTAGTTTTCAAGCTCGATCCTCGGATATTCAAGTCAGTTTTTAGTACCCTGGTTTCGTAAGCGACCGGGGTACTTTTGTTTTCGATCAGTTCCAGAAGTAATTCGGCGGCCTGGCGGCCCATTTCAAAGGACGGCTGCGACACTGAACTTAGCGGCGGGTCGAGTAGTACCGACACGCCCAAATCGGAAAAGCCAATCAGAGCTACGTCGTCGGGCATTCGGTAGCCAAGTTGCCGCAAAGCCCAGTGCACCCCGATCGCAATGCGGTCGCTGGCGGCAAAAATGGCGTCGGGGCGCTCCCGCAGGGCCATGAGTTGGTAGGCACGTTCGGTACCTTCGGACTGGTTGTATTCCGCGGCCACCACCCATTCGTCGCGCAGCGGCAGATCATGTCTGCGCAGGGCGTCGCGGTAACCATTGAAACGATTACGGCTGATAGCCAGGCTCATGGGGCCCGATATGTGAGCAATCTTGCGGCACCCTTGCTCGATCAGATGTTCGGTTCCCTGAAATGCTCCGGCGTAGTCATCCACCAGTACTTTATGAGTCTGTATCTCATTGCTGGCCCGGTCAAAAAATGCGATAGGAATACCAACTTCCTGTAAGTCGGCAAAATGGTGGTGATGAAGCGACTGGCTGGCGACGGACACGATCAGGCCGTCGGCATGGCGCTCGGCAATGTGACGAACATTAGCCTTCTCACGCTCATAAGATTCATGGCTCTGATAAATCATTACATGGTAACCCCGATTGTAAGCCACGTCCTCCACGCCGCTGATGGCAGTCGAAAAGAACGGGTTGTCAATGTCCGGCACAATGATGCCAATGGTGTGAGTTTGGTTATTTAAAAGACTGAGCGCAATGGGATTGGGCGAATAGTTGAGCCTTCGGGCTAGTTCGATGACTCGCTCTTTGGTGGCTTCGCTTATCTCGGAACTATCACGCAAAGCCCGCGAAACCGTGGATTTGGAAATCCCCAGTCTCAGCGCTATTTCTTTGATAGTAATGGAAGTCTTTCCCATGAATTATTCGGGGCTACCTCGAAAAAATGCAATTTTTTTTGTTAGAATTCTTTGGCCAGGGACGGAATTTATTTCTGCAAAATAGCATAAAAACAACAATTCCCGGAAAACGGCGGTGTTTCGGGAACGGTACCGGGAACGGTACCGGGAACGGTTGCGTAGAATTGTTGCTGTTTTTCAAGATAGAATTTTGCGAATCGACGAAGCTATGCGTAATCTTCCTACGAAATCAAGCAATCATGCTATTTCCTACAATTACCTATTTCCTTAAAAAATTCTATTCTAACTCTTACCTATGATGAATCCGATTCTACTCAAAAAATCTGCGGCCCACCCAACCCTGTGTGCTAGCCAGATGGAATTGCTGTTTAGGAAAGTAGTGCAGGAAGGCGATTACGTCGCTTACCGCGAACTATTTACCCGCTATTATTATTCTCTCTGCACCTACTCCATGCGCGTGGTAGCGGGTCGCGAAGTCGCCGAAGAAGTGGTAGCCGACGTTTTTGTGAAACTCTGGAAAAATCGCGAGCAAATCGAAGTCCATACCTCTTTTGAGGCGTACATCTACCGGGCTGTCCGCAACCAATCGCTCGACTACCTGAAATTAAAGCTGCATCGCGTGTATGAGCGCGAGACACTGGAGAGTATTCAGTGGAACCCCGCTTACGCCGATCATTACTCCCCGGCTGACGAGATGGTTTTCAACGAATTTTACGATCGTGTAGAAGGCCACATTCGTGATCTGCCACGGCAATGTCAGATCATCTTTCGTCTTAGCCGTGAAGAGGGTCTTCGGTACCGCGAAATCGCCGATCAACTCAAAATCTCCATCAAAACCGTGGAAACCCAAATGGGCCGCGCTTT
>NZ_JBGSXF010000039.1:0-1969 GCF_041751555.1 Persicitalea sp.
TTGCTCCAAACGGATATTTAATTGCTGTATTTAATCGGCTGAGTGAAACAATGCCGACGCCGGAATAGCTTGTTGAGCAACACCATCAGTCTGCCACGTCCAGTCTAAAGCGGGCTTTCCGTTTCCCGTTTGATGGTAAAAAATTTTGAATGGGTGATAGCCCGCTTTCATCTGAACCGTGGCCGAAATGGGTAATTTCAATCTGGGATCATCTGGATAACTACGATCAAGTACCAGCGCATCGTGCAGTTTCAATACATAGCTGCCGTTCCCGTCCATCGAGAATTGATAGGTACCGTCTTTCGGTATTTTCAAATATCCCATTTGGCAAATCATCCCTTCTTTCATAGGATTTTTTCTAATGTCGGCTTCAGATGAAACGCCCGTCTGCGAAGTTGGACGATCAGAAAGATCGGCCACCCAGGGAAACTCGCCTTCGTGGGTCATCCAGCGGACACCAGGAGTCAATTTTGTAGTTTCCTGTGCGGCCATGGGTTCCAAATCGTAGGGTCGAGGCGCTTCACTGTCGGGCCTGCGTACCTGAGTGACTTTGTCTTTGAATGCTCTTTGCATACTAGCAAACGCATCCTGCCCAGCCAGATTCTTCGTTTCCTGGGGATCGGTAACGACATTGTAAATTTCAAAGTCATCGGCAGCTGACTTGATGTCGTACCGCACGCCAACGAAATCGCCCAGCCTGATCTTTTGCATCTGATTACGTCTCCTTTTCCGGTGATTAGGCGAGAATTCATCAAAGCCGGGCGTCGTGCCGTTGTTTTCGTACTCGATATACACTAACCCTTGCTTCTGTTTTCCTTGTCCGGTGAGCATAGGCAGTAAAGACACGCCATCGGTTCGAGCAGGAGCAGGCACCCCGGCGGCGGCGGCAAAAGTAGCCAGCCAGTCGTAGTGCGCACTGGGTTCAGCAACTACCTTACCAGCAGGTACGGCTCCAGACCACTGCACCAAAGTCGGCATCCTGATTCCTCCCTCCCAGACATCACGCTTTATGCCGTCAAATGGACCGAAACTGTTAAAGAAAACGGGTTCGTACTCCTCTGGCAAATATGATTCGACGCTGGGCCCATTATCGGAAGTGAACACAACCATCGTGTTTTGATCGATCTTCAAATCTTTCAGAAGCTGCATAATGTCGCCTACTCCGTCATCAATCCGGCGGCATAGCGAAGCGTAACGTTTATACACGTCGGGCCAGGCTACCTCTGGGGTCGAAGGATTTTTGTCGTGATCGTAAGTTGCGCTAAGGTAGTCGGGATGAATATAAGAATCCGGCGTTCCAGACGCAGTATTTATCATTTTCCCTTTATTACCCAGCCATTGTAATCCCCCGTTAAGTCCGCCACCAGCCGGGTAAGCCTGCGTGGGTAGTTCCAATACGGCGTGGGGTACATCGTAAGCCAAGTACATAAAAAAAGGTTTCTTCGTAGCCGCCTGTTTTTTAATAATATCTTTGGCCTTAGCAGTCCAAAGGTCGGTGGTAAAGCTTTTATCGAGTCCTGCCGAAACGTCGGTTTTATTTTCCCATACCTCTTTTTTACCCCGGTAGATTCCCTCCTTGGGGTAGTGTTCGTGTCCATCGCGGTGGCGGATGTAGGCATACGAATAGTCAAAGCCCCGGTTCAAGGGGTGGGCGGGCCAGTTGGGTGCCTCGGCATCTGATCCTTGCAGGCCCCATTTTCCAACTAAACTTGTATGGTACCCGGCTTGCTTCAACACAGAGCTGAGGGTGTAGGTATCTTGCAATTCTTTGTCGAACTGATTGTTACGGATGTTGGCATGGCCCTGGCTCACTCCTAAGAGCAAGGAGGCGCGGGAAGGAGCACAAACCGGAGCCGAACAGTAGTGATTGGTGAGCATGGCGCCCGATTCAGCCATTTTATCGAGTGCGGGCGTAAACTGCCAAGGTTCACTGCGGTCGTTGGCTTTCATACGCTGCTTTTGCCAAAAT
>NZ_JBGSXF010000040.1:0-7081 GCF_041751555.1 Persicitalea sp.
CGTCATTCGGCTGGCCCGGCTGCCTCAGGTGCGGAGATCGGTCTGGTTGCTGGCCGCCAGTACGGTCGTCAGCGCGGGGCTAGGGTTCTTGACGACAGGTTTGGCCGTTATGATTTGTGGCAGCACAATGGCCTACGGAATATCAGGTAACGGAGCCAAATGTGTTACCGGAGCCGTTATCTTTTTACCCATCGGCATTTTTTTTACGATTCTTGCCTTCGGCGTGGGCCTATATTGTACTGGAGAATTGGTCGTCAAGCAAGTAAATGAATCTGCAAGCAAGGATTGGTACTGAATCATTGATTATTATTCTAAAAAAAATATGAAACACATCGTCTCTTCTTTTATAGTAGCCATCCTTTTCCTTACGGGTAGTGTAAGTTCGGCTCAAACCATCAACTCCGCTTCGAAAGCCCGCCGCCTGGAAGTACTTTTCCTGGGTGACAATGGCCACCATCGCCCGGTTGATTTTATCCCGATCTTGATGGAATCCATGGGAAGTAAGGGGATCAACTTCACGTACACCGACAAGCTGACCGACCTCAATCCGAAAACGCTGGGCAAGTACGACGCTCTGATGCTTTTTGCCAATTGGGATAGTATCGCGCCGACCCAGGCCGACGCCCTGTTGGATTTTGTGGCGAGCGGCAAGGGCTTTCTGCCGATTCACTGCGCATCCTATTGTTTCAGGAACAACGCGGAGGTAGTGAAGCTCATCGGCGGACAATTCTGGCGGCATACAATGGATACCATTCAGCCCGTCTGGGCCAAGCCCGACCATCCCGTATTGGCGGGTATCAAGCCGTTCAAAACCTGGGACGAAACCTACCTGCACGAAAAACTACAACCCGATAATATCGTCATTACCGAGCGAATCATTCAGGCCGATCAGGCCAAAGACCGGCCCGGCGTGTCCAAGGAACCCTACACTTGGGTACGGACCCACGGCAAGGGCCGCGTGTTCTACACCGCTTACGGTCACGACGAGCGCACCTGGGAAAATCCTGATTTTCAAAAACTACTTGAAAACGGTATCCGCTGGGCCGTGAGCGACGACGCCCGGGCCTCCCTCGCCGCCTTGAATCCCAAGAAGCTTGAATACCGCGAGGCGAAGCTGCCCAACTACGAGCAGCGGCCCGGCCCGCAGATGCAGCAACTACCGCTTTCGCCCGAGGAGTCGGTGAAACATATTCAGATTCCGGTGGACTTTACGCTGGATGTCTTCGCCCACGAGCCGGACGTAATGCACCCCATCGCCATGACCTGGGACGAAAAAGGCCGACTCTTCGTGCTGATTACCAAAGACTATCCCAACGAGCGCAAAGCCAGCGGCGGCAGCGACTACATTTTGATTTGTGAAGACACGAACAACGACGGCAAAGCCGACAAGTTCACGCGCTTCGCCGAGGGTCTAAGCATCCCAACGGGCCTGGTTTTCGCCAACGGCGGCCTCATCGTGTCACAGGCCCCGCACATGCTGTTTTTGCAGGATACCGACGGCGACGACAAAGCCGATGTCAAGAAAATTCTCTTCACTGGCTTTGGTACTTTCGACACCCACGCCGGGCCTTCCAGCCTCCACTATGGCTTCGACAACTGGGTCTATGGGGCGGTTGGGTATTCAGGTTTCAAGGGGAAATTCGGTAATAAAGACAGCCTGAATTTCGGGCAGGCGCTCTACCGCTTCCGGCCCGATGGGTCCGACATGGAGGTCATGACTAACACCTCCAACAACACCTGGGGACTGGGCTTCAACGAAGCGGGCGACCTCTTCGGCTCCACGGCCAACAACGCCCACGGCTGGTACATGGCGATTCCGAACCGTTATTTTGGCAAGAGCCGCGTGGACAACGGCGGTCGCAGCACCGACACGCATAAGGATATGAAACCCATCACGCCCAAAGTGCGGCAGGTGGACGTTTTCGGCGGTTTCACGGCGGCGGCGGGCCAAAGTTTCTACACCGCACGTGCTTTCCCCCAGGAATATTGGAACCAAGTGGCCTTCGTCTCCGAGCCGACAGGCCACGTTTTGCACCAAAATAATATGGTGAAAAACGGTACCGACTATGCCGACGCTGCCGACTTCAACCTGTTGGCCGGTGCCGATGAATGGGTGTCGCCCGTCTTCGCCGAGGTCGGCCCCGACGGAGCCGTGTGGGTGGCTGACTGGTACAGTTTCATCATCCAGCATAACCCTACGCCCAAGGGCTTCGACAACGGCGGCGGTAACGCCTATGACACCGACCTGCGCGACTACACGCACGGCAGGCTATACCGCATTGGCTGGAAAGATGCCCCGGCATACACCCCAATAATGCTTGGCAAGAATAATCCTACCCAACTGGTAGCTACGCTGAAAAACAGCAATATGCTCTGGCGGATGCACGCCCAGCGGCTGCTGGTGGAGCGTGGTAATAAGGATGTAGTACCGCAATTGGTGGCATTGCTGAAAGACAATTCGGTCGATAAAATCGGTCTGAACACTGCCGCTATCCACGCGCTGTGGACTTTGCACGGTCTGGATGCCATGAACGACCCCACCGTGCTGGCCGCCGCAACCGCCGCCCTGCGCCATCCGAGCGCAGCGGTTCGGAAGAACGCCATTCAGGTGTTACCCAAAAATGCTGCTATCGCCCAGGCCCTGCTCAAAGCGGATGCCCTGCACGATAAAGAGCCTCTCGTGGTGCTGAACACGCTGCTGGCCTTCACCGAAACGCCCCTGACGCCCGCCGTGGAAAACGCTGTATTGGCGCGGGTGGAAGAGTACAAGGAGGCCGAAGACCGCTGGCTACCGGATGCCTTCGCCGTGATGATGAATGCGCACAATGGCGCGTTGCGACAGAAATATATTGCCAAAAGATTGGCCAGTAAACCCAAAACCTCCGCATCTGCCAGTATGGCTGGTGGGGCCGCAATGAACCACGAGGGAATGGACCACAGTCAGCATTCGATGGGTGAAACGAAAATGGCCGAAGGAAAACCTGATTTGACCATTACCGACATCAAGCTTAATCCTTCTAATCCATTTGTCCGTGAGTACGGTCGCATTACGCTGCAAATCACGAACCAAAGTAAGGTGGCGATTCCCAAAGAGCAGATTCCTGTGGTAACGGTAGCTGTACGCGGCGGCGGTTTGGAATTGAATTACATCAGCCGTAAACTGGACAAGGGACTTGCTCCCGGTGAAAAGGTCGAGCTGTCTGAGGGTAATAACGGCCCCTGGAATGCCGCCTTCGGCTTTACCTCCGAGCAAGCCGGAAAAGTGACTGTCACCGCAACGATAGATCAGGACAATAGCGTGGACGAGGCCAATGAGCGCAACAATGTGTTCAGTAAAACCTTTGAAATACGCCGTCCGCAGAAAATGTCCGATTTCGCTCTTGAACGCGCCGCCCGCAGCTACGCCTCCTACGCCGCTGCCGACTTGGTGCTGGCGATGCTTCAGACCGCCCAAAATCTGGACGCCGATGGAAATTTTGCCATCACCAAGGGTGTCCTGAATGGCTGGAACGCGAAGCGGAAGGAAACGGCTTCCCCGGCGAGTCAGAAACTTTTGGCCAGTTTGAATGGAAACATTTCATCAGATTTAGCGGGGAAGATGTCGGCCTTCATGGAGTCCTTTGGCATGAAGGACGCCGAAGCTGACGACCCGAACGTGCAGATAATTCACATTAAGGCTATTCGCGAAGCCCTGAAATTTGATAAAACGGAGTTCACCGTCACCGCCGGAAAGCCTGTCATTATTGTATTCGAGAATCCCGATGCCATGCAGCACAATGTGGTCATCGGCAAACCCAAGTCAATGGAAATCATTGGCAACGCCGCCGATAAACTCATCACAGCCAAGGACGGTATGGAGAAGAACTACGTCCCCGACATCCCGCAGGTCATCGCTTCCACACCGCTGGTAAATCCCGACCAAACCTTCCGCCTGAAATTCACCGCCCCCGCCACGTTGGGCGATTATCCCTACGTCTGCACCTTCCCCGGCCATTGGCGGCTGATGAATGGGATGATGAAAGTGGTGAAGGAGGACGTGACCAAAGCCGCCAAATAATTTACGACACGACAACGACCTGGTCACCGACGCGGATGCGGCCTTCCCGCACGACCCGCGCCAGGATGCCACCATGTTGGCGCATGGCGTTGTAGCCGCCGGGGCCGAGGTTTTGCTCCATGCGGCTGCATGGGTGGCACTCGCCGCTGTACTCAAACTCCGCTTCACCGATGGTGAAGCGTTTATCTTTCAGAGCCAGCAGGTTCAGGCCCCGTACAATGATGTTTCGGCGCAACAGCAGTGGATCGACCGTATCCCGACCCAGAAAAGATGCCACCGCTGTCAGATGTTCCGCCTGCAGAAGCGTGACTTGCCGTTTGCTGCCGGGCTTTCCCGCGTAGTGATCGCCATCGAGTCCGGTACCGGGGCGGGCGTAGGCTTCTGCTACTTCCTGTGGAGGTTGCCGCTTGACGGGCCGCACGCTCATCCACTCTACTCTGCCGGGCCGGGGGTAGTTCTGCATCAATTCAAATAGTGGGGAATTTGGGGAGGGAGTGGCCATGAAAAGTATAAAATGTAAATCGGTATCTTCACAAAAATAACCCAAAAAAAACTGCCCCAGCAACTCCCCGAATCAACAAACAAACTACTCAACGCTATAACGGCGACCGCTTCAACAATTCAACGATTACACAGTTCCACAATTACACAAAAAAATGGTTTACATCGGCATCGATCTCGGCGGAACAAATATAAAAGGCGTATTAGTTGACGCGAACGGCGAGGTACTGAAGCAGCATTATATCCCTACGCATGACGACCCGGACGGTCTATGGCGCGAGAATGTGCGCGAAATGGCGCGGTACTTTCAGAGTTTTTGGCAGGAACCCATCGCGGGCATTGGTCTGTCGGCCCCCGGCTTGCCGGATGAGACCAACCGCTGCATTGCTTTCCTGCCCAACCGATTGCCGGGGCTGGTGAATTTCGTGTGGGGCGACTACCTTGGTCTACCGACGCGCGTGATCAACGATGCACACTCTGCTTTGATGGCTGAAACCGCCTTCGGAGTAGCCAAGGATCACAAAAATGTTGTCCTAGTTACGCTGGGGACGGGCGTGGGCGGCGGGCTGTACATTAATGGCGAACTCTACCAGGGCTTGTCGCAAATGGCGGGCAGCATCGGCCATATTACCGTTAACGCCTACGACGACGAGTGCAGCATTGTGGGTGCACCGGGTAGTTTGGAATACGCCATCGGCAACTACTCCATCGAGCGTCGTAGCCGCGGCCGCTACACATCTACCTGGGAATTGGTGGAAGCCTATCGTAAGGGCGAGCCGTTCGCGACCTACATTTGGCTGGCGTCGGTCAAGGCGCTGGCGGTAGGGTTGAGTTCGCTGGTCAACACCTTTTCGCCAGACTGCATCGTGCTGGCCGGAGGGATCACCTTAGCCGACGAGGCCCTCTTCGAGCCGCTGCGAGCTTTTCTGGATGTGTACGAATGGCGTCCCGGTGGTAAAAACACGCCGATTCTGCAAGCGCACTTCGGCGACATGGCCGGGGCGATTGGTGCGGCGGGGTTTGCGATGAAGGAGAGTTAAAAATTACATTTAAAAAAATAACGGAGAAAATGTTCAGGAAATCGTTTTTAGTATTGTCAATAGCACTGCTCGGAAACTACCCATTATTAGCCCAGAAAGCACTTCCCCAATTCCAGCATTATTTCAAAGAAGCGGGCTTTGAAGGTAGTTTTAGCCTTTATGATCTGAATAAAAAAGAATACGCTACGACCGATAAGGCCGATTTTACCAAAACCACTTCCCCGGCCTCGACCTTCAAAGTCCCCAACACATTCATCGCCCTGGAAACCGGAGCGGTACGGGACAAGATGGAAGTTATCAAATGGGACGGTACGCCCAAGCGGATGAAAATCTGGGAGAGAGACTACCATCTTGCCCTTGCCTATAAGAACTCCGCCTTCTGGTTTTATCAGGAAATCGCCAAGCGCGTCGGTGAGGAAAAGTATCACGACTATTTAAAAGCATTAAGCTACGGGAACGAGGACATCAGCGGTGGCCTGACGCTATTTTGGCTGGGATCGAGTTTGAAGATTTCTCCCAAGAACCAATTGGAAGTTCTCCAGAAAATTCAGGCCGAAACCGCTCCGTTCAGCGCCCGTACCTACCGCATCGGCAAAGAAATCATGGTGGAAGAAAAAACCGACGCCTACACCCTCCGCGCCAAAACCGGCTGGGCCGACACCAAACCCACGCACGTGGGCTGGTACGTCGGGTACGTAGAAACGAAAGGCAACGTCTATTTCTTCGCCACGCGCCTATATCAGCCCGACGCCCGGCAGAGCGACCGCTTCGGCAGACAGCGGAAGGAAATTACGAGAAAGATATTGGGTGATTTAGGTGTTTTGTGAAAAACGCGGTCTCGTCCAGGATTCTGTACCTTTGCAGCATGGAAAACCAGGCCAACCCCTTCGAGCAGTTCAAGCTCAACCGCCAACTACTCGACGCCATCGCCGACGCGGGCTATACCGAACCTACGCCCATTCAGGAACAAGCCATTCCGCTGGCGATGGCGGGGCACGACGTGCTGGGCATCGCTCAAACCGGGACAGGCAAAACGGCAGCCTTCGTGCTGCCGCTGCTCATGAAGTTAAAGTACGCGCAAGGTGCCGATCCCCGCGCGCTGATCCTGGCCCCGACGCGTGAACTGGTCATGCAGATTGCAAAGGCCGCCGAAGAACTAGGTAGCCACACCGACCTACGCATCGTAGCTCTCTACGGTGGCGTCGGTCCGAAGGCGCAAATCGAAGCGTTGCGGCAGGGCGTGGATATTCTGGTCACTACGCCACAGCGGTTCCTGGATTTGTACGCCAAGGGAGAAATCGTTTTGAAACACATCAAGACGATGGTACTTGACGAGGCCGACAAGATGCTGGACATGGGCTTCATGCCGCAAATCCGGCGCATTCTGGAAGTGATTCCTACCAAGCGACAGAACCTGCTCTTCTCGGCTACTTTTCAGGAAAAGGTTGAGAAGTTCTCCTACGAGTTTCTGGAATTCCCAATG
>NZ_JBGSXF010000041.1:0-6345 GCF_041751555.1 Persicitalea sp.
GGGGGGGTACCTGACCAACGCCCTCAAATATCGGATCATCGACCACTACCGAACCCAAACACTAGCCGAGCGCTATCGAGAATACGAATTGGCGAAAAGTATAGAGGATGCGCCCTCTCCAGAAGAGGAATCTGACTTCCAGGAAATCATCCAGATTTTTGACAAAGTACTCCGTGACCTTCCCGAAAAAACCGGGCGGATTTTTCGATTGAGCCGACTCGAATTCCGTTCCACGCGCGAAATCTCCCAGACCCTCGGCATTCCCGAGCGAACGGTCGAGTACCACATCACGCGATCACTCCAAGCGATGCGCCAGCAACTGAAAGACTTCTTGCCTACAATAATTTTCTTGTTATTGTGCCAGTAATCTTGTTGCACTTTTTAAAGAAACGACTTCCATTTTCCGTCAATTATATAAACTTTCAAAGAATCGGTAAAACGTTCTTGCGGCTTCCGGCCGTGAGTACGACAGATCATATACCATCCCCTGCTAAACAATGAGTCGAACTGCTTTCGCTATCCTGCTGAAAAAATACCAAAATGGAGACGCCACGGCGGCAGAATGCCAGGTAGTGGAACAATGGTATGCACTACTGGACGAAGAACCGCGCTCGCTTACCGTTCACGAACGGAAGGAGATTGAAGAACGGCTCTGGCGTGCGTTGCAGGAAGCTTCTCTGGGTCGAGAAGTTCGTAGCCTGGCCTCGAATCTGCCATTTTGGCGAGGTAACATATTCAAACTGGGTGTGGCAGCGGCCGTTGGTTTGATGATGTTATTCAGTTACCAATCCTACCGAAGTACCGTAAGCAAGAAACAAACGTCTGCTCCAATCGCTCAGCAAATGGTCGAGGAGATGAAGACAATCGTCAATAACTCTGCCGGAAAGATATCGGTAGTCTTTGAAGACAGCAGTCGTGCCTTGCTTAGCGTTGGGAGCGAATTGAAGTATCCTGACCACTTTACAGCCAAAGTGCGCGAGGTGCACCTAAGCGGGGAGGCGTTTTTTGAAGTGAGTGAAAACCCGGAGCGCCCCTTTTTGGTGAACGCGGGACAAATTACCACCCGAGTTTTGGGTACTAGTTTTTTGGTAAACGCCCCAGCCGACCAAGCCTCGGTCGAGGTTTCGGTCAGAACGGGCAAGGTATCAGTGTACGAAAGCGACAGGGGCACGAATAAGATCGGGCCATCTAGCAAGAAGGGAAATGGTGTGGTGCTCGCGGCCAACCACCGCGTCAGGTTTTCGGCGAAAGACAAGCTGTTTCTGACGAGTTTGGTCGAGAAACCCGTACCGCTACCCGAAACCGGGACTGAGGTCAATTTTGACTTTGATGACAGCCCCCTGATCGAAGTATTACAGAGATTAGAGGCGGGATATAGTATAAAAATCGAGATGGAGAAAAAATCCCTTGGGGTTTGTCCGCTCACCGCCAGGCTCTCGGGGCTGGAACTCTATGACCAACTCGACATAATTTGTGCCGCCATTCAGGGTACTTATGATGTAAAGGGCACAACGATCCTGATAAGCGGCCAAGGCTGCGATTCGAATTTTTGAAAAAACCACCACTCTAAACCCCGCCAACTGAAGATAGACTAACCAAATACACATAAAAAAGGGAACGGTGCTACCAACACCGCTCCCCTTCAATCGCCCCTTTTCAGCGATGTACTCACTGAATGGCACATCCAGTTGGATGTAGCCAGGGCCTACCGTTTTGCCAACTAATCTAACCTTTAACAAAACCTTTAAAAGTATGAAAAAAACCATACACAGCCGCAAGCTCTTGCGGAAGCTTATGAAGATAACCGCTCTACAACTTATAATAGGAACCATTTTTTCCAGCGTCTGCCTCGCTTTCGACGGCCATGCGCAGGATATTCTCGACCAATCCATTCAACTGAAAGCTGAAGACGCTAAACTGCGTTCTGTATTAAACACGATCGAGCAGAAGTACGAAGTGCAGTTCGTGTACAGTTCGCGGGCAATCGGGGCCAACCGAAAAGTCGATGTCCTTTCAAAAGACCAACGTCTTGCCGACTTCCTCGACCAACTCCTGCTCCCCATGCAAGTCGGTTACCGGGTGATGCGGGGACGGATTATTCTGACGCCTATCGTTACAAACACAGCTCCGACCAATCGTTTGGATGATGCTCCCACCCCGCTATTCCAACAAATCGTTGAGCGAACCATTACGGGTACCGTGACTGACCAAAGCACCAGCGAACCTCTACCCGGCGTGAGTGTGCTGGCGAAGGGAACCAATGCCGGAACGACGACCGATGTGAATGGCAAATACCGCTTGGTGGTACCTGACAACGCCGAGGCGTTGGTTTTTTCATCGGTGGGTTTCATCGGCCAGGAGGTAGCGATCGGCAATAGGACGATGATCGACCTAACGCTTGCCGTTGACGAAAAGACCCTAAGCGAAGTGGTCGTAATCGGCTACGGGCAGGTAGAGCGTAAAGACCTGACGGGTTCGGTAGCCTCCATTAAAGGCGAGGAAGTAGCCAAGATCGCCACGGCCCGCTTCGACGACGCCCTGCGAGGCAAGGTATCCGGTGTGCAGATCACGCCCACCTCCGGCCAACCGGGAGCGGGCGTGTCGATCCGAATACGGGGCAGCAACTCATTGAACGCCAGTAATGAACCGCTGATCGTAATCGACGGCTTCATTGGCGCGGGCGATTTGAATAACATCAATACCAACGACATCGAATCCATCGAGGTACTAAAAGACGCCTCCGCTACGGCCATTTACGGGTCACGGGGATCCAACGGCGTAATTCTGGTAACGACCAAGCGGGGCAAGGAAGGCAAGTCGAATTTTACCTTTGACACCTACACGGGCACTCAGAGCATCACACGCAAGCTCGACCTGATGAACGCGCGGCAGTATGCCGAGTTTCAAAACGATATCGCCGCTTCCACAGGCGCTTCCCCTTTCTTCCCCAATATATCGGCGGTAGGACCAGGTACCAATTGGCAGGACGAGATTTTCCGTACCGCCCCGATTACCAGCAGTACTTTGTCGATCTCCGGTGGCACGGCTAAAACCAACTTCTACCTGTCTGGCAACTACCTCAGCCAGCAGGGCATCTACATCAACACGGGTTTCAAGCGCTACCTGACGCGGCTGAACCTCGACCATCGGGTCAATAGTCGTTTGAAGACGGGCGTCTCGCTCTCGTTGAGTAAGTCCAACCGGAACGGCGGCACCAGTAGCCTGCGAAACGTGCTGGGCTACGATCCTACGCTGGATGTACGTGATCAGAACGGTGAGTACGTCACTCAGAACTACACCAGCGAATTTACCAACGACAACCCGGTGAGCCTGGCGCGGCAGACGCTCAATACCAATGGTAGCACGGACGTTATCGGCAATGTCTATGGCGAGTTGAAAATCCTGAAAGACCTTACCTACCGCCTTGCCGCCGGGATCAAATCGGAGTTTACTGATATCGACGTTTACAGCCCTTCCACCCTCTACGCCCAACGCGACCTGGCGGGTACGGCCACAGTCGAGAACCGTCAAAGCTTTAACATTCTTACGGAGCAAACGCTCAACTACGTGAGGACTTTCGGCGCGCACTCGATCAATCTGCTTGCGGGCTACACCCGGCAGACCGACGAATATAAGCAACGCAGGACGCGCGTCAACGGCTTCGCCACCGACGAATTCACGACCAATAACATCGACGCCGCCACGACCCGCTTGGAAGCCTCTTCCACCCTGCGCAACACGGGCCTGGAATCTTGGCTGGGACGGGCCAACTACATTTTCCGTGACAAATACCTGCTGACCCTATCGGGTCGCGCCGACGGCTCATCGGTGTTTGCCAAGAACAACAAGTGGTCGTTCTTTCCTTCTGTCGCCCTGGCCTGGCGCGTGATCGAGGAGGATTTCATGCAAGGCAACAATACCATTTCAGACTTGAAACTGCGAGCCAGTTACGGGCGCATCGGCAACCAGGCCATCAGTCCTTACCAGTCGCTGTCGCCGATTGCCAATGGGGGTAACCAGTACATTTTGGGCGTGGCCCAGAACGTCGTCACGGGTTTTGCCCCCAACGCCCTGTCCAACGACAACCTGCGCTGGGAAACCACCACTTCACTGGACTTCGGGGTAGATGTTTCGTTCTTGAATAACAAACTGACCGCCACCCTCGACTACTACCGCAAAACCACCGATGACTTGCTGGTGCAGGTGACGGTACCGCAACTGACCGGGTTCAACAACACACTCCGCAACTTCGGCAAGGTGCAGAACAACGGCCTGGAATTCTCGCTGACTAGTGCCAATGTCAACACCAAAGATTTCCGCTGGGAAACCAGCTTCAACATTGCCGGTAATCGCAACACGGTGGTGGATATCTTCAACCCCGAAGGATTTTTTCTGACCAATTCCGGTGTATCGGGAACGGGAGTTAGTCCATCGGGCATCATCAAGGAAGGTGAACCATTGGGTGCCTTTTATGGTCTGAAAAGAAACGGTATCTGGAACGACCAAGCCGAGATCGACGCCTCGGGCCTGAGCGGCTACGCCGTGTTTCCGGGCGGACGACGTTACGAGGACATAGACGGTGACGGCAAGGTCGAGGCTGCCGACGATCGCACGATTATCGGTGATGCCAACCCGAAATTTTTCGGTGGCCTGACCAACAACTTCTCTTACAAAGGCATCGAGCTATCTTTCTTCTTCCAGTTCGTATCCGGCAACCAGATTTTCAACGAAGCCGACTACTTCCTGGGACAGGCCTTCGACTACAATGCCTACGCTTCGCTGACCAATCGCTGGACGCCTCAGAACACCAATACCGACATTCCCTCCATCCCGGGCAACATTCGCAGCATCGCGGCCGTTTCGGAATCGGACGCCCTGAAAGACGGCTCGTTCCTCCGGCTACGTAACGTGAATCTGGCCTACAATCTACCAGTTGGAAAGTTGAAGTGGATTCAGGGGGCGAGAATTTACGCCACGGGTACCAACCTGCTGCTGTTCGACAACTACCCTGGCTACGATCCCGAAATCAACCGGGGTACCGACAACCTGCGCCGAGGCTACGACGATTCGAGTTACCCCCTCAACCGAAATCTAACGATTGGTCTTCTTTTGAACTTTTAAAAAAACAATCATGAAAAAATTATTAAAACTAAGCATAGTCGCGGCGGCAGTCGTCCTGGTTTCCTGCGAGGATATTCTGACGGAGAATCCGAAGATTTTCCTGAGCGAGAGCAATTTTTACAAAACGGCAAAGGACGCTGTTTCCGCTACGAACGCCACTTACTCCAACTTGTTTGCCAACATCATTCAGTACTACTACCCCACGGTGACCACAGATGAGGCCTTCCAGGGAGCTCACAACCAGCGCGCGCTGGCCTATTTCCTCAACCTCACCCCCAACGACGGTGACGCGGGCGGCATATGGGCGCAGAACTACCAGGGAATCAACAAAGCCAACACGGCCATTGCCCGCATTCCCGGCATCGACATGAACGAGACGCTGAAAAATCGGTTACTTGGGGAGTGCAAGTTCAACCGCGCGGTGTACTACTTCGATCTGGTGCGAACCTACGGGGGCGTCCCCCTGCTGGTGAACCAGTTGAGCGGCCCGGAGGAATTGGAAGGTATTACCCGCAACTCACCCGAGGAAGTGTACGCCCAGATCATCAAAGATCTGACCGAGGCCACTACGGTGCTGCCCGACGACTACCCCGCCGACGAAAAAGGGCGGGTAACGAAGTGGGCGGCTCATGGCTTACTGGCCAGGGTGCAATTGACCGTGAAAGACTGGGCGAAGGCCAAAGCCAACGTGGATCCGATTATCAATTCCAACCAGTTTGGCCTGGTGGCCGATTACGATAAGTTGTTTGGGGAACCCGCCGAGTTTGCGCTTTTCCCGGACAAAAGTGGTAAGCTGGTGAACGAGAATATCTTCGATATCCAGTACAAGCAAAACGAACGGAGCCAGGCAATCCAAACTTGGGTGGCTTCCCGCGATTTACAAGTGGGTGGTGTCACTTCTATCGGTGGCGGCTGGGAGAATTTCCTGCCAACCAAGGATTTTATCGCCATGTTTGCCGAAGGAGATAAGCGGAAGTCGATTAGCATTGTGCAGGAACTGTACGGCAATAAATTGGATTCGCCCCGTACTCCCGGCGCGGGGCCGATTACAGGCAAGTGGCTGAACGAAGGAGGAAATTCGCCGCTGGGTAACAACGGCGGCCAAAATCTCTACTACATCCGCTACGCCGACGTGCTGCTGATGAAGGCCGAAGCCGAAAACGAGCTGAACAAAGGCCCCAACTCTGCCGCCTACGAGGCTATCAATAAAGTGCGCGAGCGGGC
>NZ_JBGSXF010000042.1:0-6995 GCF_041751555.1 Persicitalea sp.
CACCACCCCTTCTTCCGGCTTTGCGAACAACTACGTCAACGTCGTGGCGCCCAATGCAGCGGTCGGAACCATTCAACTGGATGGCACCACCATTCCGGCGGGCAGTTTCACGGCTATCGGCTCCACGGGCTTTTCGGGTGCAGCCGTGTCCGTGTCCATCGGCACCCACAACCTGACGGGCAGCGGCCTGCCGTTTGGAGTCACCGTGTACGGGTTTAATAATGTCGATTCCTACGGTTACCTGGGCGGCGCGTCCTTTGCTCCCATCGCCACTGTGAGCAGCATTGTGCTCAGCCCTAAGAATTCGACTGCAATGGTGGGGACGGAAAAATGCGTCACGGCCCTGGTGAAAGACCAAAACGGAAATCCTGTGAACGGCGTCCGGGTGGACTTCACGATTACGGGCGTAAACTCAGCGAGTTCCGGCTTCGCCAATACCAACGCCAGCGGAATAGCTACTTTCTGCTACACGGGTGCGAATGCCGGAACCGACAACCTGGTGGCTGCCATTGGCACCCTGAGCGACAACGGAAGCATCACCTGGGGTGCCGAGGAACCGCCGACACCGCCGAGTACGAGTTGCGGCCCCAATAACTCCATGGTGGTGGTCTGCTACTATGGCGTGACACATTGCGTAACAAAGAAAATAGCCGACCGCTATCTGAAGCTGGGGGCCAAGTTAGGAGCTTGTGGCTCCGGCAACGCCCGCATCGGCGTGGAGGAGTCCGTACCGGAAGTTCCCTTCGCCCTGTCGATGAAGGGTTACCCCAACCCCACGGCGGGCAACCTGACTCTGGAAGTACTGAGCGAAATCTCCGGCCCCGCCCAAATGCAGGTGCTGGATCTGACGGGCCGCGCCGTGCAGCAGCGCACCGAGCAGTTGCTCGAAGGGCTCAACGAGGTCAAGTTTGACCTGACGGCCCAGCCCACGGGTACTTACTTGATCCGCGCCGTCGATGGCAGCAACCGTCAGGGTGTCGTGCGGGTTAACAAGCAGTAGTTTATTCTGAAATGCTTTTCCTGGATGAGAAAGGGCTGGAACGTTCCAGCCCTTTCTCTATTCAAACCAGGGTATTCTCAGTTTTTGAAAAAAGGCATCCTCCCCTATCTCCTGCACCTGCCCCGGCAACAAATTACCAAGCGCAAGGTCTTCGATAGCCACACGAATGAGCCGCTGACAGGGGTGACCCGCGGCCCGGGTCATTTTCCTGATTTGATGATACTTGCCCTCGGTGAGCGTAATACGCAGCCACGAATGCGGGATGCCCGCGCGGTATTCGTAACCACCGGGAAAGAGATTCTCGGGTTCTTCTACCAAATCTACTTCGCAGGGCGTGGTCACGTAGTCCACGTTGCCTTTGATACGGATGGTTACGCCTGTACGTAGCTTTTCGAGCGTCGCATTGCTCACTTCGCGATAGACGCGCACGAGGTAGGTGCGCGTATGAGGCACTTCACCTTGAAAGAGCAGCTTCGTTACTTTTTTGTTGGTCGTCAGAATTAGCAAACCCTCCGAGTGATTGTCGAGACGCCCGATAGGATGCGTGCCTTCGGAAAATTCGTAGTCCAGCTCGCCCAGCATCCGGCCCTGTCCGCCGATGAATTGGGAGAGCATGTCGTAAGGTTTGTTGAGGATAAAGTAGCGGTGTTTTGGTTCAGCGTTCAGAGTTCAGGGTTGAAAATGAGATTTTAGAAGTAGAAATTAACAAAAATCTGTTTTGATGAGTTAAACCCAGCGGCCTTAACCCACAAATTTTCTGGGTTTTGTCCAAAAAAGGCTATTTTTTGGCTATGGGAAATCTGCAAAAACCCTTTACGATCAGTTCTACCGCGCCGGATGCGGCGCGGGACGAAGGTCGTGATCTTTGGCGGGACTTCCAGGCGGGCGACCAGGCTGCTTTCGAGTCTTTGTACCAAAACCATATCCAGCTTTTGATTGCTTACGGGCGTAAAATTACGACCGATCACAATGCCATTCAGGATTGTATCCAAGATCTTTTCGTTGAGCTTTGGGAAAGCCGCCAAACCATCGCTTACGCGCAGTCCGCCAGGCATTATCTGCTCAAAGCCCTGCGCTACAAAATCGTGCGGCAAATCCAGCTCGACCAATCGGAGACGCTGGAAGAAACCCATTTCCCCATCGAACACGATAATGCCGAAAGCCAATGGCTGCTCTCCGAAACCTCGCTCCGTAATTCCCGGCGGTTGAATTCAGCCATCGGCCAACTTCCCAAGCGCCAAAAGGAAGCCATTTACCTTCGCTATTTTGAAGAACTGAGCAACGAGGAGGTGGCGCAGGTCATGGGGGTCAACTACCAGTCGGCCTGCAAATTTATCTATACTGCCCTGAAAAACCTGCGCGAGCGGATGCAGTTATCGACCCTGATCCCCCTTCTCACGGCCTTTTTATTGTTTTCTTGAAATTTCTTTGAAAAAAATGGACTAAAAGAAGTCCGTTTTTACACTAGAGAGAATAGCCCCAACTCCGCTCCCCGATGCCAAAGGACTTTTCGCATTTTGAGATTGAAGATTTCGCATTCCACGAATCCTTTCAGGATTGGGTGCTTCGGCCCCAATCGGCCCACCGTTCTTTCTGGGAAAAGTACCTGGCGGCGTACCCCGGCCAAACCAACAAAATGCTGGCTGCCCGCCAACTCGTGCTGCAATTAAAAGCCACGCAACAAGCCCCGTCGGATATGGAATTATCCCGCGCGATTTGGCAAAATATCCAACAGCGCACTCAGCCACCCCGACGAATCTTCCGGCTTTCACCGACGGCCTGGCGGGTAGCGGCATCGATCCTGTTGGTGATTAGCCTGGCTGCTTCGGCGTGGTGGTTCCAGCGCGAAAACCCTAAACCCTCGCTCTCACTATCGTTCGAGACGACTTCGCCTACGCCCACGCTGGAAGAGGTCAATCGCACCGATAAAATTCTCAAAGTCCACCTCAGCGACGGAAGCGTGGTGAGCCTGAGCAAGGACAGTCGCCTTACTTACCCCGAAACCTTCGACGCAGCGCGGCGCGTGGTGACGCTGAGCGGGGAAGCGTTTTTTGAAGTACAGAAAAATCCTGACCGCCCTTTCCTGGTATATGCCAACGAGACAGTGACGAAAGTTCTGGGCACGAGCTTCCGCGTGGCGGCCTACGACGACGCGCCGGACGTGACTGTTCAGGTCAGGACGGGCCGGGTGTCGGTGTTTGTCAGGAAAGACTTCGAGGAAGCGTCCGCCAAAGCGCAACGCACGGGCGTGGTGCTGACGCCCAACCAGCAGGCCGTTTTCCTGAAAGACCAAATTCAGTTGAGTAAAACCCTCGTCGCTACGCCGGAACTGCTCACGCCGCCCAGCCAGAAACCCTCCTTCAATTTCAATAATACCCCTTTACAAAAAGTATTCGACACGCTGGAACAAGCCTACGGAGTAGAAATCGTAGCCGATGCCGACCTAATCGCCCATCGCTCTTTGACCGTCAGTATGGAGGACGAAACCCTCTACGAAAAGCTGGACGTGATTTGCAAGACCCTGGACCTGACCTATCAGATTGTGGATGCCAAGGTGATTGTGGAGGAAAATATGTTCAGAGTTCAGTCTCTCAATAAAAACTTTGACCCTTAACCTTAAACCAAAAACATGAAAACACCTTAACAAAAAAAACGGTCGGCGATGCGCTAACACCACCGACCGAAAACTGCTCCCCGGTAGCCCGGCAAGGCCAAGGGGAAATGTTTTGCCAATTGCCTATTTATTAACCAACAAAACTTCTAAAACTATGAAAAAACTTCGACTACCCGTCAAATTATTCGTGGCTATGGTCAAATTCTCCTGTTTTCACCTATTTGTTGTGATGCTGACCTTCGGAATCAGTCTGGCGGAAGAGACTAATGCCCAAGAGCTACTGGCGCGTCCCGTTTCGGTGAACATTACCAACCAGGACATGCGTACCGCCTTAGCCAGGATTGAAAAATCCGCCGATGTAAAATTTAGTTACGACCCTGCCCTGCTTCGCAATTCCGACAAAGTCAGCTTGAATACCCGCGAAGAGCCACTGGCCATAGTATTGGACAAAATCCTTCTCCCCATGCGACTTACGTATCACGTGGCGGGTAAGTACATCATCCTCCGACGCCAGCAGACGCAAAGTCTGCTGGAACACCGGAGCAATTTAACACCACTTATCATCCCGGTTGATATTTCGGTATCGGGCAAGGTAATCGACGTGAAGGATGGCAGCGGCCTGCCTGGTGTCAATATCCTCATAAAGGGTACTTCGCGCGGCACATCCACCGACCAAAACGGCGAGTACAGCTTGGCGGTACCTAACGAAAGCGCCGTCCTGGTGTTTTCGTACGTGGGCTACGAACCGGTGGAAAAGGTGGTTGGCAACCAGAAAACGCTGAATGTCTCGCTGAAAACTGACGACAAACTCCTGAACGAGGTGGTTGTGGTGGGCTATGGCACCCAAGGCCGGGGCGAACTGACGGTGTCGGTCGCGCAGGTGAAAGGTTCAGAGATTCAGAACATCCCCAAAACCAACCTGACCGAGGCTCTCGGGGGCCGGGCGGCGGGCGTTGATGTGGTGACGGGTTCGGGCGCACCCGGCGCGGGCAGCACGATCCGTATCAGGGGAGCCAATTCCGTCAATTCTAACGCTAATCCGCTGATCGTTATCGACGGCTTTCCGGTGGCTGCTAGTGCCAACGACCTGTATTCAGGTTCACGAATGGGCGTTTCTGGCGACCGGACGGATATCCTGTCGATGATCAACCCCAACGACATCGAGTCCATCGAAATCCTGAAAGACGCCGGGGCCACTTCGATTTACGGCGCTCGTGGGGCCAATGGCGTAATTCTGATTACGACCAAAACTGGCCGTACCAGCACCAGCGGCATGAACGTCAGCATCAACACCGGGGTGCAAAAACTGGCCAATTCCTGGGATTTGATGAATGCCAATCAGTTTTCCAATCTGCTCTTCGACGCCTATAGCCGTGGCGGGGTGAATATGCAGAACCTGGCTTTCAACCCTGGTCAGCAACTGGCCATCCCGACCGACTACAACACCAACTGGCTGGATGAAGTACTCCGCACGGGTTCGATTCAGGACTACAATATAACCTTCAACGGCTCGTCGGACAAGACCAACTACTCCGGCTCGGTGGGCTACCTCGATAACCAGGGCGTCATCAAGTCCAACTTTTACAAGCGTTACTCGGCCCGCTTCAACGCCGAATCGGCGGCTTGGCGAGGCCGGGTGCGCTTCGGCCTGAACACCAACTTGTCGTACGTGGATCAAAAGTCGATCAGCAACAACCGCGTGTACAACAACGCCATGAGAATGGCTCCCAACTATCCTGTACGCTTCCCGAGCGGGCAGTACGAAGGATTCTACCTTACTTCCGACGGCACCGTGAAAGCCTTCGAAGAACTTTGGGGCAAAAACTACGGCGTGGCCTCTTCCGGTGCCCTGAACACCCAAACGCCCTACCTGGACATCGACGTGGCGCGGGCGCCGATCAATACGGCCCGTATGATCGCCAACGGCTTTTTGAGCATCGAACCGATTAAAGGACTGGTGTTAAAATCATCCATCGGTACGGATTTGAACTACACCAAGATGAAGTACCTGATTCAGAACGTGGGTCCCTTCCGGCCCACGGGCGGCTCGCTGGAACACAAGCAAAGCCAAACCTACTCATGGTTGGTCGAAAATACGGCGACTTACACCGCTAAGTTCAACAAGCACTCGATCACGGCTTTGGTAGGCCAGTCGGGCCAGAAATTCTATCAGGAAGGGCTGGGCATCGCGGTAGAGGAAGCCGACCCAGGCAAAATTCTGATTGGAAATAATCCTTTCTTTGTGGATGGATTTTCCTTCAACAACGGTCAGCAGGACCACCTGACCGACTCCCACAAATTCGCCGACGTGTCGGACTGGACGGTGGCCTCCTATTTCGGACGACTGAACTACGCTTACGAAGACCGCTACCTGCTGACGGCCACCCTGCGGCGCGATGGCTCCTCTAAGTTTGGTAAGGATAGCAAGTGGGGTAACTTCCCGGGCCTGTCGGCCGCCTGGAACCTGCACAACGAGAGTTTCTTCAACGTTCCCAACGTCAACTTGCTGAAAGTGCGGGGTAGCTGGGGCATCGTGGGCAACGGCAATATTGCCTCCTACCAGTCGCAGGCGCTGTTGCGCTCTGTTCCCTCTTACCTAGTCGGTGTCGTAATCGCTGGCACCGCCACTAACCAGGTAGGCCTGGTCGATCCGGCTCTGGCTTGGGAATCGACCCGGCAGGTGGATATTGGGATCGATGCCAAGGTTTTCAACCGTTTCAATATCACGACGGATATGTATTGGAAGAAGACCTACGACCTGCTTTACGCGCTGAGCCTTCCTTATTCTACCGGTTTTCCGTCCATTCAGACTACCAACCTGGGCTCGCTCAATCAGGTAGGTTTCGAGTTTTCGATTTCCGGCGATTTGGTGCGGGGGCAAAATGCCAAAGGCTTCAACTGGTTCGCTGCGCTCAACATGGATCACCTGACGGGAAAGATCACACAGCTGCCGCCTAACAATTTGTGGGTGGGCGACCGCATCAGGAGCTACCTCAACCAACCCATCGGCACCCTTTACGGCTACCAGGTGGAGGGGATTTATAACTCTCAGAGTGAGTTGGACGACCCCAACAATCCTTACAAGAGTGCGCAACTGGGCGACTACAAGTACCGCGACCTCGGTAGTACCAGCCCGACGGGCCAGTTCCTGAACACGCCCGACAACAACATCACCGCTGCTGACCGCACTGACCTGGGCAACGTCAACCCGATCATTAGTCTCGGCTTCAACAATACGCTGAGCTATCGCAACTTTGATCTGACACTCTTTTTCCGTAGCTCAGTCGGCAACAAAATATACAACGAAGCACGGCGCAACTTGTTAGACACCAGGGGTTCGCGCAACACCATCACGGAAGCCCTCGACCGCTGGACGCCCAC
>NZ_JBGSXF010000043.1:0-22561 GCF_041751555.1 Persicitalea sp.
GTTCAAGGACGTGACGGATGCGGCGGGACTGGGTGCGATTAAAGGCTGGCACACTGGCGTCTCGGTGGTAGACATCAACCAGGATGGTTTGCTCGACTTTTACGTGAGTTGCGTAGCAAAATATAGCGGCGCGGGTAGCCATAATCTGCTGTATATCTGCCAGCATATTGATGAAAATGGTGTACCCCACTTTGTGGAAAAGTCGCGGGAGTACGGCCTCGACCTGGTAGGATTTGGAACTCAGGCCGCTTTTTTCGACTACGATCTGGATGGCGACCTCGACTTTTTTCAACTCAATCATTCTGTTCATCAGAACGGTACCTTTGGGAAGCGAGGGCAGTTTATGGGGACGGTTCACCCGCTGGCGGGCGACCGTTTTTTTGAACTTCAGGACGGAAAGTACGTGGAAGCGACTGCCAAAGTTGGGGTCAATTCCTCCGCACTGGGCTACGGTTTGGGGCTTTCATTGGGTGATGTGAACCTGGACGGCCACCCCGACTTTTACGTCGGCAACGACTTTCACGAGAATGACTACCTCTACATCAACCAGAAAAACGGCAGCTTCCGAGATGAGATCGACGCCCGCACCCGCCACACGAGCCGCTTCACGATGGGCGTGGACATCGCCGACCTGAACAACGATATTTTTCCCGAAATCATGTCGCTCGACATGATGCCTTATGACCCACAAATTTTGAAAAGATCAGAGGGCGAGGATGCCTACTATAACTTCAAATTCAAGCTGGATCAGGGTTACAATGTACAGTTTGCCCGCAACAACCTACAACTAAATACGAGGCAGGGCATCTTTTCGGAAGTTGGAATGTATTCCGGCGTGTACGCTACCGACTGGTCGTGGTCGGCGTTGTTGCTTGATTTCGAGAACGACGGGCGCAAGGATTTGTTCATTTCCAACGGCATCAACAAGCGGATGAACGACATGGACTACATCAACTTCGTGGCTTCGGACGACATTCAGCGGCGCATCAATGAGCAGCAATTCGACGAGTCAGATGCTTCGCTGACCGACTTGCTGCCGGAGGTGAAAATCCCCAATAAATTTTACTCCAATACGCTTTCCCTGCATTTTGTGGATCAGTCGGAACGCATTGCGGGCAACGTGGATTCTTACTCCAACGGTGCCACCTACGCCGACTTGGACAACGACGGCGACCTGGACATCATTACGAACAACATCAACGAAGCGGCCTTTATTTACGAGAACTTGGCCGAAACCTACGCTCCTGCCAATAAAAGTCTGGTTATCAATTTGAAAGGCGCGGCGGGCAATCGCAATGCTATTGGTGCTAAATGTCTTGTTTACAGCAAAGGTGGTGTCCAGTACCAGGAAAAATTCCCGGTGCGGGGTTTTCAAAGTAGCACTGAAATCCCGATGTTGTTCGGGCTTGGCGATTCGGTGCGAGTGGATTCGGTCGTGGTAGTTTGGCCGGACAATGGCTTTGAAACGATTAAAAATCCCGGTTTGGGAAAACATTTGACGGTAAAATACCAAACTAAACTACCCAAGTTCGACTACGAAAAGCTAAAAACCCAGCGCGGTGAATTTGAGGACATAGCCGCACAGATTGGCCTCGATATCAGACACGAAGAAAACCGCTTTAACGAATTTGACCGCGAAGCGTTGATTCCCAATATGATGTCCACCGAGGGCCCCGCCCTGGCCGTAGGCGACATCGATGGTGACGGGCGCGATGACATCTTCGTAGGCGCGTCGCGGGAATTCCTGCCTAAAATCTACGTGCAGCAAGCCAACGGAAAATTCAAAAATCTGCCTCAGCCCGCTCTCGAAGCCGACGCCGACTTTGAAGACATCGACGCCGCCTGGGCTGATGTGAACGGCGATGGCGCGGTTGACTTGATCGTGGGTTCAGGCGGAAACGAGTACTTTGGCAAGTCGGAATTTTTGCGCCCACGCCTGTACCTTAACGATGGCAAAGGAAAACTCGTGAAAGACACTTCCGCTTTTGCCGGAATCTACATCAACGCGCAAGTCGTCCGCGTGGCGGATGTGAACAAAGACGGTTCGCCCGATTTGTTTCTTGGGGCGCGCTCAGTGCCGTTCGCCTACGGTCGTACACCCGAATCCTACCTTTTTATCAATGACAAAAAAGGAAAGTTTGTCGATAAAACCGGTGCTATCGCCCCCGACTTGAAAACGGGTGGTCTGGTCAAAGACGCGCAATGGGTTGATTTGGATGCCGATCAGGACGAGGATTTAGTAGTTGCCTATGAATGGGGAAAAATCGTCTTGTTTGAAAACCATGCCGGAAAACTTGCCGAGAAACCTTTGACCGATAAAAAGGGCTGGTGGAATTTTATTAAAGCGGTGGATCTGGACCTGGACGGAGATTTGGATTTGGTTTGCGGCAACGTGGGGCTGAATAGCCGTCTTCACGTCTCCGAGAAAGAACCGCTGCGGATGTACGTTAATGACTTTGACGATAATGGTCGCCTCGATCAGATTATTACCTACTATTTACAGGGAAAAGAAACGATTTTTGCCGACAAACGTGAGGTGGAGCGGCAACTTCCCTACGTCAGGAAAACCATTCTCCGCGCCAAAGACTTCGCCGAATCGTCGCTTTCGGAGGTATTCGGCCGCGAAAAGATAGCGCAGGCAATGGTATTGGAGGCAAACTACTTCGAAAGTGCCTGGCTGGAAAACCTGGGTAATGGCCGCTTTGAACTCAAAAGCTTGGGCAACCCCGCGCAGTACACTTCCTACCATGCCGCTGAACTGGTGAAGAACGAGCGCTCGAAACTACCCCAACTAATGCTGCTCGGTAATTTCTTCGACTGTAATATCCAACTCGGACTCTGTGACGCCGACAACGGCAGCCTGTTTGATTTGAATAAAAATAGTTGGTTCACTCCGCGCCCCTTGCTGGACGGGCGGCTGGAAGGGCAAGTGCGGAGTATTAAAGAAATTCGGATTGGAGAGCAAATAGTGTATCTGGTAGTACGGAACAATGATCGACTGATGGCTTTGGCGTCAAAAAAGTGACGAAAAACATTGATCAATTGTCTTGTTTTTAGATAGTTGTAATTTTACTCAATACGTTGAGTGAAAATTACTCAAACACAAAATTGTAAGAAAGGGCGATGATGGGTGCGCCGAATATTTGCAATTTGTAGGCCCGCGCCACGCCTGATTCGGACTTAAAGAAAACCGAATACGCATTCTTGCGGGCGTATAGGTTATAAACTGTAAACGACCAATTCCCTTTCCAACGTTGGTTTTCTTTTTGGGAAGGATTTTTGATATGCCATGCCAGATCAAAGCGGTGGTAGTCAGGGATACGCTGGTTGTTGCGCTCGTCGAAGTAGGGGTAGAAATTGTTGAGGTACTCCACGAATCCAACGGGCTGCGTGTAGGGGCGTCCGGTAGAGTACACGAAGCTGAACGAGAACGAGTTGCGTTTGTCGGCTACGAGGTCGATGGAAGCGTTGAAGCTGTGTGGGCGGTCGTAGTTGGCAGGATAGCGATTGCCATTGTTGACTCGTTCCAGTACGTTCAGATCAGCGTAGGTTTGATTGAAGGTACGGGCGTAAGTATAGTTGACCCAACCCGTGAAATTCCCTTTTTTCTTGGAAAGCATCGCCTCGATGCCGTACGATTGGCTCCGGCCCTGTACCAATTGGGTTTCGGGAAATTCCTGTAACAGAAAATTGGCACCCGGCTTGTAGTCGATGATGTTTTTGGATTGCCGCAGATACGCTTCCAGCGTGACTTCGTAAATATCGCTATCAAAAGAATGGTACGCCCCGCCCGTCACCAAGTGGCTCACCTGAGGGCGAATGTGGGAATCGCTGGTTTTCCAGCGCGAGGTGGGAATAGGCGTGGTCGTGTTGGAAACGATTTGCAGATACTGCCGCATGAGGTTGTAACCCAGCTTGAACGACAAATCCGGGTTAGGTGCGTAGCGCAAACCGACGCGCGGTTCCAGGCCGCCGTTAGCTTTTGTAGTCTGGCCCTGCTCGTAGCGGGTGGTTTCCAGCACCGAAAATTCGTCGCGCGGCTCGCCGGGCTGGTAAGTGCGTACCGTCGTCGGGCCGCGATTTTGGAAAAATGAGTAACGTAGGCCGAAGGTCGCCGCAAAACGTGGCGTGAAAGAAATTTCATTATCGGCAAAGACGGCCATCTCGTTAGCGAACTCGTGGGGTATCACGATTAGGTTGACACTTTGGCTGTTGCCGGGATTCAAAATACCCGGCTTGATCCGGTAGTTGGTGAAGCTCGCGCCCACTTCCCATTTCTGGCGGTTGCGCTGGTAGTTGAGACTCGATGTGGCTTGTCGCTGATAAACGCCCGATTCCAGACGTACTTTGTTGCGGGTGGCGGTTTCGATGGTACCGATGGTCGGGTCGTAGTTAGCGGCGGAAAGGGTCATCTGCCAGTCCAGGTTGGCGTTGATGAGCGATACCCATTTTAGAGAAAAGTTCTGGGTTTGGTGGTCGAAGAAGGTAGTTTCGCCAACTACGTTGGGCAGGTTAGCGAGCAAGTTAGTCTGGAAATAATCAGTGCTGAGGTACCCCATCAGCGACAGCGTATTTTTGGCGTTCACACGCCAGAACACTTTACCAACTACCTCGCTGAACCGGGTTTTGACGCTGTCCAGGTCATCGCTGATATACGGTAGGAGAAAATCATGAAGGGCACCCCGCGCGGCGACGTAGAAAGCCAGCTTTTCTTTTACGACCGGAACGTTCACCATCAATTTTTCCGAAATCAACCCCAAGCCGCCGGACAACCTGAATTGGTTGACGTCCGGCGTTTTCAAGGTGATGTCCATCACCGCCGCCGCCCGCCCCCCGTAACGGGCGGGAACATTTCCTTTGTACAAATCCAGATTATTCAGCGCGTCGGGAGGCACGACCGAGAACAAACCGAACATGTGAGTTGGGTTAAAAATTGGAGTGCCGTCTAACAGAATGAGATTCTGGTCCGTAGTACCGCCGCGAATATTGACGCCATTGGATGCCTCGCCCACGCTCGACACACCCGGTAGCATCTGGACGCCACGCAGGAAATCCAGCTCGCCGAAGGCAGCGGGGATTTTACTTAGCGTTTTGATATTTATTTGATTGACGCCTAGCAGTGGCTTTTTTACCGTCTCATCATAACCCTTCGTGCTAACAACTACCTGCTCCAACTGATTTTCCACCTTCTCCATGCGAACGCTCAGGTTTCGGCTTTGGGTATTCTGATCGAGGAATACGTATCGCGGCACATAGCCTAGTAGTTTGAAGGTAACGCCGCGTTTTCCTTGGGGAAAAAACAATTCAAAATGGCCTTGATCGTCTGAAATCTGACCATAAATATCATTGTCAACATTAGTTGACACAGCTACGCCCGCCAGCGGCTGATTGGTCAGAGAATCAATGACGACACCTTTGATCGATACAATATTTTGCGCCCGAACCAACGCGGGTAGCCATAGCAGCAGGATAAAACCGAGTAATTTTTTATTCATCAAAAACGCCAACCGGATGGTGAATTGGGAGTGCGGGAAGTAGTCGGCAAACATTCGGCCAGCGGAATGATGCTGCGCAGATCAGAAGGCTGCTCAAGGATTGGGTCACGACCATTCTTTGTGGAAAAGAGACCATTGGGTAGCGCGCCGCTTGTGTTCTTGCGTTCAAGCCAATAGCGGTTTTCGGCTACATCGCTGGCCGAAAAATAGCCCAGCACCAATTCCGTTTCGTCAGCGACGTTGGACACATTGCCCCGGATGGGGGCGGGCGGCGTGTCGGCCAGCGATCCGGTATTGACCGATTGATCCTGAACGAGTTTATAATAGCGGTAAGCGTCGGGTGAAAGACTCATCTGCCGGATCACGACCAGGGCTGGGTTCGACTGATAGAGCGGAATCTGCGCCACGGGTTTGTCTTTTTGCAGCTTGCCGTTGGTATATACATCCGAGAAAATATCGAGTGAACTGCTGTAAAAAATATCCCAGCAAAGTGACTTGCACTCATAATCAAAGAAATTATTGACCGACAGGCCGTTGTCCGTTCGGCAGTCCGCTCCGCTGGTTTCCACATAGTAGCGTCCGCCCCGGCAGGTAGCGCAGATTTTCTGAATTTCGTAGGTAGTGGATGTCCAGCGGTAAAAATTACGCTGGTCGGCGGGATCCTGGAAATCGACGTAAAAGTCGTTGGTGGCGATTTGCCCCGCGCTGGTGCTGCGGTCGAAAATACCCTTGGCGTTGAATTTGTCGTAGATGCGTACAATGGGCGGCACGGGACTCATCGTCTCGACCGAGGAAAGGTACTTTTGACCTTCTGCCGTTTCGACGGAAAGTTGGTAAGTGTTCCCGGTTTTGCCTAAGAAAGAAGGGGGCATGGCATAAAAACCGGGTTCGGTTTCCATGAGTTCGTAGCGAGCTTGGGCATTTTCGATAACTGCTACTTTCGCTTTTGTCACGGCTTCGGAACTTCCTTTTTGGGCCACGATAGTTGAAGTGAACTCCGAACTTTTGAATTCTGCGTCGGTTTTGGTGCGGAAAATGGAGATCACCTGAAGGTCGGGCAGATTGCTGACGGTACCTTCCACAATCAAATATGACTTACTGGATTCGATTTCTACTTTATAAAGATTTACGCAAGCGGCCAGCATCAAGCCCAGCAGTAGAATCAAACCAACCATACGTCCTGCAACACTTCCTTTTTTACGAAAATTTATATCCGTCGCACCCATTACAGCCTTACCATTAGTTCCTATCTTGTAGCTTTGCAAGATACAACGAAATCCTGCACCACTTGGCACCCATTATTCAAATAAATAGCCTTACCAAAGCTTATGGTAGTAATCTGGTACTGAAAGGCATAGACCTGGAAGTTCAGCCTAGTCAGATCATTGGCTATATCGGCCCAAACGGCGCGGGCAAGTCCACCACCATCAAAATCCTGACCGGATTGTTGACCGAATACGGCGGGTCGGTAAAAGTGAACGGCCTGGAAGTCAGTGAGAATCCACTTGAAATCAAAAGTATGATCGGCTACGTACCCGAAAATGCTGTGATGTACGACACGCTTAGTCCAGCAGAGTATTTCCGGTTTTTGGGTAGTCTTTACGGCTTGGATCGGAAAGCGATTGAGCAAAAGGGCGCCGAACTACTTCGGATTTTTGGCCTATATGAAAACCGGAACAATCGGATGACGTCCTTCTCTAAAGGCATGAAGCAAAAGGTACTGCTCATTTCGGGCATGATCCACAACCCCGACCTAATTTTCTTAGACGAGCCGCTCTCGGGCCTGGACGCCAACTCGGTGATTTTACTGAAAGAAATCTTGCAACGACTCAGCCAGGCCGGAAAGACGCTCTTTTACAGCTCGCACATCATGGAGGTGGTGGAGAAAATATGCGACCGCATCGTGCTCCTCAAAGAAGGCACGGTCATCGCCCACGGTACTTTTCAAGAATTGCAAAACCAGCAGCATTCCGGCACACTGGAACAGCTCTTCAATCAACTCACAGGCAACAATGAGCACCTCGCCCTGGCTGATGAGTTTGTGGAAATAATCAAAAAATAGGGGAATCTTCAAGCCTTCGCCCGTTGCTGGTCATGGCGAAGGAGTAGTTCAAATCACCAATCCTACCCCAAACAAAACTACAAAAAGCAGAGTGGAAAGCGCCATCTGTTTTAAGAAAGGATCGAGCTCGGCGGCTTTTTTTAAGCGGCTTACCGCCAGACCATTTCTGATAAATAACGGAAAGCTCAATAAGAACAACCACTGGGAATACCCGCTGTAATTGGTAATCGTGTATAGCAAAACACAAGCCATACCCGTCAGTAGAATGACCCAATGGTAGATCACCGCACGCTCACGGCCCAGCCGTACGGGAATCGAATTTTTGCCCGTGGCGCGGTCGGAGTCGATATCTCGAATGTTATTGATATTAAGCACTGCTACGGCGAATAGGCCGCAACTTGTGGCGGGCAGCAGCAGATTCCAGTTCCAACTTAGCGTGTGCAAGTAGTAGGTACCCAGCACGCCGACCCAGCCGAAAAAAATCAGCACTGACAGGTCGCCCAAGCCCACGTAGCCGTAGGGCCGCTTGCCTGCCGTGTAAGTGATCGCTGCCGCGATGCACGCCAGTCCGATGCCCAGAAACACCCAAAAAACTTCGGCGGGTGCATTTCGCAAGGCCACATATAGCAGCCCAATACCAGAAATGAGCGATAGTACAGAAAAAATAATAATAGCTCGCTGCATGGCCCTGGCCGTGATTTGTCCGCCGTGAACCGCCCGTCGTGGCCCTTCGCGTAGATCGCTGTCCTTGCCGCTCACTGCATCGCCGTAGTCGTTGGCGAAGTTGGAAAGTACTTGTAGAAGAATTGTGGTCAGTATACTCAGCACGGCTACCAGGCTACTGAAATTTCCGTCCGCATAAGCAAGAAAACACCCCATGAGGATGCAGGAAAGCGCCAGCGGCAAAGTGCGCGGACGAGCCGCTTCGATCCAACTATTCATAATTCGTTCGATTACATTCTCTCGGGTACGTCGATACCTAGCAAACCCATCGCATGGCGGATGGTTTTGGCGACGGCACCGGAGAGAGCGACGCGCATCTGAACGGCTTGGGGGTTTGAGTCGGAGAAGATCGAAAGCTCAGCGTAGAATTGATTGTAGATTTTGGCTAATTCAAAGGCATAGAGCGAGATGAGGGCGGGCGAAAACTCTGCTCCTGCCGCTTGCACCCGCTCCGGGTACTGAGACAAATGATAAATCACCTCTTGCTCAGCCGGGTGCAGCGCGTAATTTTCTGACGATACTACTCTCTTGATGCCGGCTTCTTCGGACTTGCGCTGAATGGAGCGCAATCGGGCGTAGGTATATTGCACAAATGGACCGGTATGGCCTTGAAAATCAATCGACTCCACGGGGTTGAAGAGCATTCTCTTCTTTGGATCGACCTTTAACAAGTAGTATTTTAAGGCGCCCAGCGCCAGCATATCGTACAGATTTTTCGCCTCCTCGCTGTTAAAATCCTCAATTTTACCTAGTTCTCGAGTGCGGTTTTCAGCGGTCTTAACCATTTCGTCCAGCAGATCGTCGGCATCCACAACGGTACCCTCGCGCGATTTCATTTTGCCCGAAGGTAGATCTACCATGCCGTAACTCAGGTGAAAGCATCCGTCGGCGTAGGGGCGACCCAGACGTTTCAAAATGGCAAAAAGTACGTTGAAGTGGTAATCCTGCTCGTTACCCACCACCCAAAGGTAACGGTCGTTTTGAAAATCCTGGTACTTCAATTCCGTAGTACCCAGATCTTGGGTGATGTAAACCGAAGTACCGTTGCCACGCAGCACCAGTTTATGATCCAGACCCTCCTCGGTGAGGTCGATCCAAACAGAACCGTCTTCTTTTTTGTAAAAAACGCCTTCGGCCAAACCTTCCTCTATGATGTCTTTTCCCAATAAGTAAGTATCCGACTCGTAATACGTTTTGTCAAATTGGACTCCCATCTTGTCGTAGGTTTCCTGAAATCCAGCATAGACCCAGCCGTTCATTTTTTTCCAGAGGGCTACGGTTTCGGCATCGCCGTTTTCCCATTTTATCAGCAACTCCTGCGCTTCCCGAATCCAGGGGGCTTTTTTGGCGGCTTCCTCCTCGCTCAAGCCATCGGCGACTAATTCTTTAATTTGCTGTTTGTACTCTTTGTCAAAAAGTACGTAGTACTTGCCCGCCAGGTGGTCGCCCTTCAAGCCGGATGACTCAGGCGTTTCTCCCTGTCCGAGTTTCTGGTAAGCCAGCATGGATTTGCAGATGTGGATGCCGCGGTCATTGACAAGGCACGTTTTTATTACCTCATAGCCATTGGCGGTGAGTATGCGCGATACCGAATCACCAAGGCAGTTGTTGCGCAGGTGACCCAGGTGTAGTGGTTTATTGGTGTTGGGCGAAGAGAACTCTACCATCACTGACCGCCCGTTGGCTGGAACATCGCCAAAAGTCTCGTTCTGGTGAATTTCTGCCAGTACACCGAGCCAGGCTTCCGCTTTGATACTTAGATTGAGAAAGCCTTGTACGACGTTGAAGCCGCTCACGACGGAAGAATTAGCTACCAAAAAATCACCGATGACCTGACCAATCTGTGCGGGCGGTCGCCGTAGTGATTTGGTGAGCGCGAAGGTCACGAAGGTATAAGTACCTTCAAATTCCTTTTTTGTTGGTTGCAGGGAAATATCCTCAGCACCAGTCTGAAAAGTACTTCGTATGGCCTGAGATATTTCTTTTTTCAGCGTAGCTTCGATGATCAGCGACATGGTGGTTTTATATTTTGCTTGAACGAGCGCAAAATTAGGTCAAAATTCCTACCTCGCCCCAGCCGCGAGCAACCTAATTGCTAGTTTGTCGTTAAAGAGTCAGAAATATTATGTTATCTTTCGCTAGGAAAAGCCTTGGGAGAATTGAAAGCAACTATGCAAGTTTATACCTAATATATATGAAATGAAGTACGTACCGCTGCTGGGACTTCTGTTCAGCCTGATAATCGCGCCTTTCGAGTCGGCTGCTCAGTTGAAGCAGACCACACGAATCGAGATTCCGACGAGTAGTTCCGCCGAGGAGCAGTTCGATGTATTCTCGCTGGGTGAGGCGGGTGCCTTGATGGTAGTTCGCCGCAACAAATTCATGAGCTCTCGGAACGAGAAATGGGCATTTACCAAATACGATACCGATCTGAAACCCGTTTGGACGGAAGAGTACCGAATGGATTTTCGCTACATACCAGTTATGTCGTACCAGAATCCTGATTACGCCTACTGGCTCTTTGCCGAACCTGACACCGATCATTTTCTTTTCTTGCAACTCGACTTGGAGCGTGGTCACATCGACGTTCATAAGGGCAATCTGTTGCCAAATGTCAACGTCCACCAGTTCAAGGTCATCGGAAGCAAGGCGTTGGTAGCGGGTTATTACCGCAACCGCCCGATCGTGATCGTCCATTCCTTTTTCGATCACACGACGCGCGTCCTACCCGGCCTGTTCGAGCGCAACATGGAGATCAATAATGTCGATATAAATGAGGTAGATGGGCTGATCAACGTGATTACCTACGCCGTACGAAAGCGGGAATGCGTCTTTGCTATTAAGACGTACAACTACGATGGCAAGCTTCTGAAAACTACCGCACTCAAAGATCCTGATAATAGTTTGATCTCTGGGCAAATCGTGCCGTTGAATCCCGAAGACTCTTACCTGATCGGCAATTATTCCATTGGCTGTACGCCGTTTTCGCAGGGGCTGTACGTAACACATATCGAGGATAACATACCTGAAGAACCGAATTTTATTGAATTTTCTGAGTTGCAGAATTTCTTCAACTTCATGAAGCCTAAGCGGCGGCAGCGCGTTCTAGACCGCATCGGTAAGCGCGAATCAATGGGGAAGGAAAACAAGTTTCGATATCGGCTGCTGGTGCATAACCTGATTCAAATGGAGGACGAAATCGTGTTGGTAGCGGAGGTATATTATCCCAACTACAAAACCAATAGCCCTGCTATGTTCAACGGCCTGAGTCGTCAATACATGCGCTCCCTCGACGGCTTTCGCTACACCCATGCCATCATCTGTGGCTTCGATCGTTCCGGTAATTTTTTGTGGGACAACTGTATTACCATTAAAGACTTGACCAGCTTTGAATTACAGGAAATGGTTCAGCTCACGCCCATCGAGGACTATTTTTTGCTGGCTTATCCACAGGATGGCAGCATTCATACCGAAGTGATTCGCCGGGATAAAGTCGTCGTAGAGAAAGAAGAGTACGAAATAGAGGGAAAGACAGAAGATGAGAAAGTACTTTTTAACGAAAATGCTACGCTGGCCGCTTGGTATGGGAAGTACTTCCTGGCCTATGGAGTGCAGCGGGTGAGTAGCAGCAAAAGTGCCGTTGGGCCGCAGCGCGAAGTATTTTATGTCAATAAATTTACTTACAACACCGAGGACATCGGCAAGCCTAAACCTGTCGATGAAGCTTCAACGCGTAAATCTACCGGATTGAAGCGATAATCATACGGAGTGCAAATTACCTGCTGCTCAGCTTTTGCTGCGCAGTTAATTTAACAATTTGCGAATAAGTAAGATAACTACGTTCAGTAGGATACTGGCCAGGACCATCGTTGTAATCGGGAAGTAAAAGCGAAAATTTTCCCGCTCGATGCGTATGTCGCCTGGCAGTCGCCCGATCCAACTCAGCTTATCGTGCAGGAAATAGACCGCCACGCCAATCAGAACTACGGCTACCCCCAGAATAATGATGTATTTTCCGGTCGATGGGGTCATGATTTCTTGACTTCGAAACTGCACTCGTTCTTGTTCAGCATCAGTCTTCACTTTGGCCGACTTAATAATCTCAATCTACCAACCAAATCCTATCCTCTCCGAAGCCCTGCTCTTTCCACTCTACCAGCACACGCTGACTGTCGAGGGTGTTAACCTTCATGCCAACGTAGTCCGGGTCAATGGGCAGGTCGCGGTTGTAGCGGCGGTCGATGAGAACCAATAGTTCCACACACTCAGGACGGCCAAATGCAGTCATGGCGTCGAGTGCAGCCCGAACCATGCGGCCCGTGGCGACCACGTCGTCGATCAAAATCACATTTTTATTCTCGACTAAAAAGGGAACCTTCGTTTTGCTTGGCACGATAGGGGAGTCACGCCTTCGAAAATCGTCGCGGTAAAAGGTAGCGTCAATGTAGCCTAGCGGAATGACTTCTGCCGTACGCTCACGCAGTTCCGCCGTCACTCGCTCGGCGAGGTGAATGCCGCGCGGCTGCAAGCCCAGCACCACCGAACGCGAAAAGTCGCGATGGTTCTCGATCAACTGCTGGCATAACCGACTGATCATGATTTCCAGCAAAGGACTGCTGAGAATTAGGCGTTTCTGGGACATTTGTTTAGTTGAGAGACGAGAGGGAAGAATGGAGAGTGACACTTTTTGTCTATTAATTTTCAGCTCTCCACTCTCAATTCAGTTAAGTTTGTGGCTAAATTAAAGCCTTCAAGACGATTTTCCGAAAGATAGTATGAAATACCTCATCGCCGGGCTGGGCAATATCGGCCCTGAATACGCGCTCACCCGCCACAATATCGGCTTCATGGTCCTCGACCGCCTGGCCGCACAGCATCAGTTCAAATTTTCGTTTGAGCGCCTGGCCTACACTGCCGAATGGAAGTACAAAGCTCGGCAAATCCATTTTATCAAGCCGACTACTTATATGAATCTAAGCGGGAATGCGGTGCGCTACTATATGGATACTCTCAAAATTCCGGTCGAAAACGTGCTGGTGGTAGTGGACGAGTTGCAACTGGACTTGGGGACGTTGCGCCTGAAGCCGAAAGGCTCGCACGGTGGCCACAATGGTCTGCGCAATATCGAGGAGATACTAAGGACCGCGCAGTACCCGCGTTTGCGGTGCGGAATCGGCAATGATTTTCCGCGCGGACGACAGGTGGACTACGTTTTGAATCCTTTTTCTGATGCCGAAATGGATGAACTTCCAGCAATTCTTGACCAGGCGGGCGACATAGTGCAAAGTTTTTGTACTTTGGGACTACAACAAACCATGAATATATTCAACCAATGATTGTACTAAATAAAGAACTTTGCATTATTTTAAGCCAGTGCAGAATGGTTGATTTGACGGAATATAATTTCATAAAATTGGGTATTCTGCAATTAAAAAAGCTAAAATAGGGCGTTTGAGTCCAAAAATGAAATAAAATACCAAATAATATTTTGTGATGTATCTACATCTAATTTGGTAATATCGAACTATACATGGACCTTTGTGCGTTCACAATATGAAAATTAAAATAGCACAAAACAATGAAGAGTTCAAAAATTAGTTTTATATTTGCCGGAGTATTGGGAGTAATACTCAGCGCAAATCCAGTTGACAGTTTCTCATACAATACAAAAGTGGATACCAGCGCCAAGGCGCAGTTATTGCATAAAGGAACCGAAGTTCAGTTTTCGTCGTACGTTCAGGAGAACCTGACGCGATTCAGCAAGAAGGGGGAGTGGAACGACATAGAAAAAATTGTGACGACATACAGTCAGTCACCGTCTAAGTTACTCAATACGACCCGCGCCGATCAGCAAGCCTTCACGGCTGCTGCTAAGTTGCTGACAAAAAAACTGAACCGCCGAAAAGGTGAAGACGCAGACCAGTGGTCGCGCAATCTGACCAAGACGGTCGACAACATCCAGGTTATCTGGAATTTCGACCTCGACAGTTTGACACCACAGGTGATTGAAACGCCGCTTTACTCAGCTCCGGCCGACGCGAAGCCAGCTATCTGATTAACAGTAGATTAAAAGATAATAAAGGTTAAGGGTTTAGGAATAGTCAGTATAAAGCCATCCCACTTGGGGTGGCTTTATCTTTTTATAGGTTCAGCCCAAACCTCTACGCGGCGGTTCTGGCGTCGGGTAGTTTCGGAGTTATTGCTCGCTAGCGGGCGCGTAGGTCCGTAGCCCTGGGTCTCCACCCGATTGACTTCGATGCCTTTACTAACTAGGTAATCTCGGGCAATAGTGGCTCGTTGCTGCGACAGGCTGATGTTTTTGTCAAAATCACCCACGTTATCGGTATGTCCGAACAATCGAAACTTCAAGTCGGTACGCTCCATCATGAAGTTCGTGAGTGTATCCAGGGCCGATCGGGCTTCGCTTGTCAGACTGGAATCGCTCTGTGAAAAGGGCAGCGTAGAGATAGGTTTATCATATTTTTCTTCCCTTAAGCTCATCAATGTTTTTACCTCCCCACCATTAGCCTGAGGTGTAACCATGATGCTTTTCGCTTCAAAACCCTGACTCAGGGCAGTAATCCGGTAGGTTTCGAGTGGTCGTAGCTGAAAACGGTACGCGCCATCGATGGCCTTGGCGCGGGCGACGATCGAGTCGCCATTTGAGCGACGCACCAGCACGTCCACATCCATCACACGATCCAGGTTGCGCCCATTATAGACTTTCCCCGTAACTTCTACGGAGGGTATTCTTGCCTTTGTTTTAACGACTATTTCGGCCAAATCTTCCCCTTCCGGACTACCGGAAGCCGCCGCTTCGGCGATGGTTGGAGGTGACCTTTGAATGTTCCTGGCCAGTCGTTGAAAGCTTTGTTGGACGAATATGGGTGTCATCACACGGTCGTAAAGGCGGATGAGCGCCACGGCTCCCGGACTGGCTTCATTCTTGGCGATCAGGTCATCTTGAAAAAAGTTGAGTACCTGTTCTTGGTCAAGGACGGCCTCATCGCCGGGATCGATGAACTCGACTTTGGACTCACCGTCCACGTACATTTTGATAAGGTGCGTTTCGACGTCACGCGAGAAAACGTAGTGAATGTATTCTTTGGGCTTGACGGGGGCCTTCTCACCCGTGGCGAAATTGAAGAAGTTGAGCCGTCCTTCGTAGATGTAACAACCATTATCCGACTTGCGGTTCTTAAAATCCAGTACCCGCTTCCAGCTTTCCAATTCGTCGAGACGGAAATAAATCTCGACGGTATAGGAGCCGCTCATGAGATTATAGCCTTCCTGATTATTGAACTGCAAGCCGGAATTGGCCTCGAATTGGTAAACGGTGCGTTTCTGCTTTCCTAGTTCGGGAAGTACTTCCTCGAGGTACTTTCCCTCGGTCCCCAATATGTGTAATTCGGGAGCGCTGTCGGAGTAGCTTTTCAGACCATCGCTAAAATCGTAGGTATAAACCTTCTGGGCTCGGGCTTTGCCCAAAAAACAAGCATTCAGAAGCAAGCCGATTAAAAGTCCTCTCCGCACAAAATCCATAGTTCAAAAATAAGGGAAACAAATCGCAACGCGGTTGTGTCGCAGAATTTATTCGTAAATTAAAGTTTTTAACGACTGAACGCGAAAAATTATTCGTTCTCAATTCAGTCTCGACCCGATCTATGAGTAATACCCTAACTCCCAATAAGCCAAATTTCGGCACCTTACCCGTCTTCCTTACCGCCATTTCCACCATTCTAGGTGCTGTTATGTTCCTTCGCTTCGGTTATGCGGTAGGGTCGGTGGGCTTCCTCGGTACGCTGATGATTATATTCATCGGTCACCTCGTCACTATTCCCACCGCGATGGCTTTGGCCGAAATCGCCACTAACCAAAAAGTGGAAGGCGGTGGGGAGTACTTTATTATCTCCCGCTCGTTTGGGCTTAATATTGGGGCTGCTATCGGCATTGCGTTGTACTTATCCCAAGCTATCAGCGTGGCGTTCTACGTCATTGCTTTTGCTGAATCTTTCGAGGCGGTAAAACCCTGGATAGAGTCAGAATTTGGCTATATTATTTATGACAACCGCTTATTCAGCATTCCGGCCCTGCTACTGCTGATTTTGCTGATGGTAACCAAAGGCGCTGCTCTGGGCATGAAAGCTCTTTACGTGGTCGTGGCGATTTTGGCGGTGTCACTAGTGCTCTTTTTCATGGGAAGCACTCCCTATTCCGAAACCTTCGACAGTTCGCAGCTTTTCTTCACCGATGTCACGTCGGGCGATGGTTTTTTCTTCGTTTTTGCCATTATTTTTCCTGCCTTCACAGGCATGACGGCGGGCGTCGGTCTGTCCGGCGATTTGCGCGATCCCAAACGTTCCATTCCACTTGGAACCCTTGGAGCTACCGTAATGGGGATGATCGTTTATGTATTCATAGCTTACAAACTTTTTTCTTCGGCTAGCTCGACGGATTTAGTTGGTAACCAGCTAATTATGGGTGATATCGCTCTATGGGGGCCTATCATCCCCATCGGCCTGGCGGCAGCGACTATTTCTTCGGCGCTGGGTTCTTTTATGGTGGCTCCACGCACCATTCAAGCCATTGCGGGTGACAAGGTGTTTCCCAACCGTTATATGAATTTCTGGCTGGGCAGAGGCAGTAAGAGAACCAACGAACCCCGCAATGCTACTATTTTTACTAGTTTCATTGCCCTGGCCTTTGTAATGATGGGCGACGTGAACGCCGTGGCAGAAGTGATTTCGATGTTTTTTATGGTTACCTACGGTTCGCTGTGCCTGATTTCTTTCATGCAACACTTCGCGGCTGATCCTTCCTACCGCCCCTCTTTTAAGTCCAAATGGTTTCTGTCGCTGCTTGGGGCGGTGATGTGTGTGTTTCTGATGTTCAAAATTAACACGGGTTATGCCATTGCCTCCATCGGTATGATGGTGGCAATTTACTTTTATATCGGGAGTAATAGCCAGGCTAGTAAGGGAATGGCGAGTATCTTCCAAGGGGTAATACACCAGTTCAGCCGCCGGATACAGGTTTTCTTACAAAAAACGGACAAGGATTTGCGCGAAGAGGATTGGCGTCCTGCCGTACTTTGCATGTCACAAGACACCTTCGAGCGGTACTCCGCGCTGGAAATGATGAAATGGCTGTCAGACCGCTATGGATTCGGTACATACATACATTTTGAAAAGGCGTACTTTTCCACCGAATCGAAAGCAGTGGCTGATAAGAAACTTAAAAAACTCATTAAGATTTCGTCGGCCAGTAAGTCCAATGTGTTTCTGGAAACGCTGATTTCGCCTTCCAATACCTCTGCAATCGTGCAGGCTATTCAGCAGCCGGGCATTTCAGGGCAGTCGAACAATACGATGCTTTTTGAATACAAAAAGGGCGAGAGCGAGTGGCTAAGCGACATTGTGGATAATTACAGCGTCTTGAAAACTGCTGGCTACGACCTGTGCATTCTTGGTAGTTCAGACAAAGGCTTCGGCTATCACAAAGATATTCATATCTGGATCGGTCGTTCGGATATCGACAACGCCAACCTGATGATTCTGCTTTCTTACATCATCTTGGGCCACAAAGACTGGGAGCAGGGCGAAATCAAGATTTTTGCGGCCTTCAAGGAAGAAAACCTGAAAGAGGAGCAACGCAACCTCATCGATCTCACCTCAACTGGCCGACTCCCCATATCGGCTAAGAACATCCGAGTTCTGCCGCTGGAAGAAGGACGCCGCCGCTCCGACCTTATTAACGAACACTCCATCGACGCCGACCTCACGCTCATTGGCTTTCACGAAAGTATCATCAAAGCGGATCGCGGCATCGACTTCTTCGAGGAATATGACAAAATCGGTAACGTGCTATTCGTCAATACGGTGAACTCTAAATCTATACGGTAGATTGGTAGTTGTGTTCGATTCTTATTGATTCTAAATGGAAAAGCTTCTAACTTTCACTTCCTCTCACTCAAATCAAAATGGATTATGAAAAGGCCTACTATTGTGTTCTTAATACTAGTTTCAAGTTTGTGTTTTGGTTTCTCTGCCGAAAGAATCAAGGTGACGCCGGATTTCACTGATGAACAAATAAGTAAAGCCGAGAAAGATGCTTTGGAATTTTTTTCTGAAAAGGTGGAGATCAAGGTTTTGAAAAGAAATGGCAACGGAGAAATCGCCCACCTAGAGTGTATACGATACGACACTCTGGGAAAGCGCAAAGGGTTATGTGGTTCTGACTCTTTTGGTTGCTTGTTAATAAAAAAGAGCGGCTGCACGATTTCTAATAAGCCCTGTCCAGATAATATCGACAAGTTATGATTATAGCGCTTTCTTTTTTCTATAACGCCTTACCCTTCTCCACAGCCACCACAGCAGGCTTCCCACCGCCACAAGTGCAAGAACGGGCAGAAAAATAGCCAACCCCGAGAGGCCAAACGAAGCAATGTTTTCTACGGTTGACAATACAGGATTGCCCAATCCGCCCGTGGTGGTAGTCGAACCCAGCCGCAACAGGCTTGTACCTGCTTGTACCAGTCCGGCGGTACCTCCGCCCACAATTAAGCCCAGACCCCATTGTAAGATGGGACTATCTATTTCCACGAAAGAAGTAGTGAGCAAAGTGCCCGCTACCACCGAAAGCGGCGCGGCGATAGTATCAAGCAGATTATCCACGAACGGAATGTAGTAGGCGCCGATCTCTACTACCGTTGCACTTAACAGCGCGAAGAAAGCGGTCCAGGTACCGAGCCAGGCAAAGCCTTCCGATGGCGTAATCCAGCCATTCATACAAGCCACGTTTGCCAGTAGCGCTGGAACGAAAATCCGAAAACCCGTACTGGCACTTAGCCCAATGCCCAGGGCGATGCTAAGAAGGAGTTCCATAGGTACTTTGTGAAAGACATGTTCATAACCCAAAGTCAACTTTCCACGCTTTTTCCTTGTTAGCCCTCAAAACCTTTTGTACTTACGCGTGAAACAAGAACAAAAAAGCGGTCAAATATTCGACCTCCCTACCCTCCGGCGTCTTTATACTTTCGTAGGCCCGTATAAAAAGCAGTTTTTCGGACTCATCGGTATCATTATGCTGAGCGCGGTCTTGTCGCCACTGCTACCGCTTCTCATCAAGTACACCATCGACAACCCCATTGCCACGGGAGACTACAGTCAATTGGCTGTGATGATGGCGCTTATGATCGGTGTGCTGATCGTGCAGGGACTTGTATCCTTTGTCAATACGTATTTGTCGGGTTGGTTAGGGCAGTACATCATTCGCGACCTGCGGGTGCAGCTTTATGATAAAATCATTCACCTTCGGTTGCGGTTTTTTGACCAAACTCCCATTGGGCGGCTCGTCACCCGCACCATTTCCGATATCGAAACCCTTTCTAATGTCTTCAGCGATGGCATGGCGGCCATTGCAGGCGATATTCTGCAACTCACGCTCATCATTGCCGTGATGTTCTATACCGACTGGAAACTTTCGCTCATCAGTCTGTCCATGATTCCGCTGATGTTGGTTAGTACCTACGTTTTTAAGGAAAAAATAAAGGATGCCTTTAACGAAGTTCGGGCTGCTGTTTCTAACCTCAATTCTTTCGTGCAGGAACACATTACGGGCATGAATATCGTGCAGATTTTCGGTAGTGAAGACGCCGAGTACGAGAAGTTTGAAAAAATCAACGCTACACACCGCGATTCCAACATCCGCTCGATCCTCTACTACTCGATTTATTTTCCAGTAGCTGACGTCATCGCGGCGGCAGGAACGGGATTGGTAGTATGGTACGGCTCAAAACAGATCTTAGCCCAAGATGTGACCTTCGGCACCGTGACGGCTTTCGTCATGTTTATTGGCCTCTTCTTCCGGCCTATCCGCCAACTAGCCGATCGCTTCAACACGCTGCAAATGGGCATCGTAAGTACTGACCGCATCATCAAGCTCCTCGACAGCGAAGACTATACCGAAAATAAAGGAACCCATGATCCCGCAACCGTGCGCGGCAAGGTGGAATTCAAGGACGTATGGTTTGCCTACAATGAAGAGGAGTACGTCCTGAAAGACATCAATTTCCACATGAACGAAGGCGAAACCATTGCTTTCGTAGGCGCTACTGGCGCAGGCAAATCTTCGGTTATCAATCTTCTAAGTCGCTTTTACGACATCAATAAGGGCGAAATCCTGATCGATGACGTGGACATCCACGATTACGAACTTACCGCCCTGAGGCGGAATATCGGCGTAGTGTTGCAGGATGTGTTTCTGTTTTCAGACACCATTGAGAACAACATCACGCTTGGCAACCCAAACATCACCCGTTCCCAAATCGTGGAATCGGCTAAGCTAGTGGGCGTCCACGAGTTTATCGAGCGGCTGCCTGGTGGCTACGAGTACAATGTGCAGGAGCGCGGCAGTACGCTGAGTGTCGGGCAAAGGCAATTGATTTCCTTTGTTCGGGCGATGGTTCATGACCCTAAGATTATGGTACTTGACGAAGCTACTTCCTCTGTTGATAGCGAGACGGAAGAGCTCATCCAAAAAGCCATTGAAAAACTCATGAAAGGCCGCACCGCCATCGTTATCGCCCACCGTCTTTCCACGATTCAGGAAGCTGACAAGATCATCGTGCTGGATAAAGGCGAAATCCAGGAAGAAGGCACCCACGAGGAATTGCTGGCGAAGGATGGCTTCTACGCCAACCTGTATCGGATGCAGTACAAGGAAATGGTGTAGGGTAGAAATCCGTTACCTTATCGGGACAAAAAACTGAAAACTATGGAAGCGACCTTTGTGATCGATCCACAAGCGGAAGATGAAGCCATTTTGGGAAAAAGCCTGGAATCGGCGACCTCGATGACTTGATAGATACGATCCACGACAACGGATTTTGAAATATTTCGATACCAATGTTTTGGTATGCTATCTCGCTTTGCGAATTCAACCCTTGACTAGTCTGAAAATTATCATTAAGTAAAACCTCAATCATGCCTGAAGAAGTATATATAGTATCCACCGCCCGCACCCCCATCGGTAGTTTCGGAGGAGTACTTTCATCCCTTTCCGCTACCGAATTAGGGGCCAAAGCCATCCGGGGAGCCATTGACAAAACAAAACTTGCCCCTGAGCTCATAGAGGAAGTGTACATGGGCAATGTGGTGTCGGCCAACCTCGGTCAGGCCCCCGCGCGGCAAGCGGCCCTTGGGGCCGGACTGGCCAACGAATCGATCTGCACAACGGTCAATAAGCTTTGCGCCTCGGGTATGAAAGCCGCTTCGATGGCGGCGCAGGCCATCCGTCTTGGCGACGCGGATTTGATCGTGGCGGGCGGTATGGAAAGTATGTCTCAGATTCCCTTTTATCTACCCAAAGCCCGCTACGGCTACGGGTATGGTAACGGCGAGGTGGTAGACGGACTCCTTAGAGATGGCCTAACCGACGCTTACGATCACTGTGCGATGGGTGTTTGTGGCGACCGCACCGCTACGCAGCGCGAAATTACCCGTGAGCAACAAGACGAATACGCCATCCGCTCCTACAGACGTAGCGCAGAAGCGAACGACAACGGCTATTTGCGGGAAGAAATCGTGGCTGTAGAAGTACCTCAACGCAAGGGCGAGCCCTTGCTGGTAAGCGAAGACGAGGAATTCAAAAAAGTAAAATTTGAAAAAATTCCGTCTTTACGCCCGGTATTTTCGCCCGAAGGTAGCGTCACGGCTGCCAATGCCTCCACAATTAATGACGGCGGAGTAGCCATGCTCCTGGCCAGCGGACGGAAAGTGAATGAGCTCAATCTAGAACCTATCGCCCGCGTCGTAGCCTATGCTGATGCCGAGCAGGAACCTATCTGGTTTACAACTACCCCTATCGCGGCTACCCGCAAGGTGTTGAAAAAAGCAGGAATGCAGCTTTCTGACATAGACTACTTCGAGATTAACGAAGCTTTCGCCGTGGTGGCATTGGCCTATATGAAAGAGTTGGGACTTGAACCTGACCAGGTCAATCTTTTTGGTGGGGCCGTGTCGCTGGGCCACCCACTGGGGGTATCAGGGGCACGAATCATGGGTACTTTAATCAATGTGCTTCACCAAAAACAAGGACGCTACGGCCTGGCGGCTATCTGCAACGGTGGGGGAGGAGCCTCGGCGGTGATTTTGGAGAGAATGTAGCGCTCGCTATTTGATGAGCGTTTTCAGACGATCGTAAAACCCCGTGCTTTTGAAAGTGAAGGTTTTGTGTAGGGTGTAGTTGCTAATGAAACTACATCCCATGCCGAAGATGTAGC
>NZ_JBGSXF010000044.1:0-13612 GCF_041751555.1 Persicitalea sp.
CCTGATTTTGAACTTTGGGAAGAGTCGGGCGGCATCGTCGAAATTACTGACCGCTGTCTACTGCACCCCTTCACTACCACCAAGCGCAATAGTGGCTCGCCCGTGTGGACGATGGTCCATGGCCAACCGCGCGTAGTGGGTATCCATGTCTCGGGCAACGCTGCATCTTGCGGAGCCTTGCCCGAAAATCGACCCTTTGGCAGCGCTGTACTGATCGATGAGCGGGTGTTCGGGATGATCGAAGCGTGGGTTACGGTGGAAAAGTCGGCCCTCGATAATTCTGCGCCAAGCGGAATGTCCGACCGACGCAAAGGCGCAAAGAACCACAGCGGCGAAACCCCTCGCGTCTTCGCCGCACCGACGTACTGATCCTTACGGTAAAAAATGAAAGCAAACTCCCGAAGAATATTCATTCAGAAAGCCGGGCTCGCCGCCCTCGGCACCGCCCCGCTGCTGGCCGAGCCCGAGCGGAAGAAAGATATTTTTGTCCATCACGTTTTCTTCTACCTCAAAGACCCCAACAACGCGCAGAATGAAGCCAAACTACTTGAAGGTTTGGAGAAGCTGGCTGAGATATCTGTCGTAAAGTTCTCCCACATAGGCCGCCCCGCCCGTACCGACGGCGGTGACATTGAAAAAGGCTACTCTGTTTCCTGGCTGTGTTTTTTCAAAAACCTGATCGAGGAGGAAATCTACCAGACCGATCCGGCGCATTTGGCATTTCTGGAAGAGTACGGGGATTTGTGGGAGAAGAGGGTAGTTTATGATTCACTGGGGCGGAAGGTGTGGTAAGTACTAGTATATAAACCTTTTAAATATCGAGCTACATCTTTAACTTGCCTCCCAAATCCCTCCACAGACAATGAGTTCGCCACCAGCCATTCCTGAAATACCTACGGTCACCATCGGCCGTGACAAGGCCAACACCGTCGTTCTGAATCATGCAACCATCAGCCGTACCCATGCCCGATTGATCGTCTGTTCGCCCACAAGTTTTATTCTCGAAGATAGCGACAGCAAGCACGGTACCTTCTTTGCGGATGTAAATCAGAGAAAAGTACAGTTAGCGCGAAAACTGGTCGATCTGGAAGATGAAATCTGGCTGGCGGAGCACAAATTCAGGGTGGAAGAACTACTGCCCGATACGGGCAAAAGCCCCGCCGAAAGCCGCTTTCCAAAAAAGAATCCGCTGGATTTTACGGAAGAATTTGCCCTCCTGCGTAAAGTGTACGACGACTACCCCCAACTACGTAAGGACTGCCGCAATCGCGAAAAAATGATTCGCCTTTGGAGCGTGGTGGGTGGCTCAGTGATCGGGATTGGCACCGTGGCGACGGCGGGTAGTTTGGGGTTTCTCGCTATGCTTTCGAGCGCTGGGTTGAGCATTCTGATCCCGACGCTTTCTTCGCATTTGCTCTCGACCGACGAGAAGCTTGAACTATTGGAAAAAGAATACCGCCAACACTACCGCTGTCCTAACACTATTTGCCGGGAGCCTTTCGGCAACCGCGAGTACGAGATGCTGGAGCGGCAGAAGAAGTGCCATCGCTGCAAAGCGGTCTGGGTCGAGTAATTTTTTTCGATTTTTGACTTACCTTTCCTGCCTTCGTTTGATACAACCTCAAAAACAACTCCCTCATGACCAAAATCTCGCCTACCGAACCGGAAATGACTGATGTTTTCAGCTGTTTTTCTGCCCCGCTTCCTCCCTTGTCCCAGCCCGCCGACGATAAAATCAAAATCAGCGACCGTAAAAAAGCGGCGCTGGCCACGGCGGCGGTTCTTCTAGGGGCCGGAGCCACTTTCGCGGCAGTCAATTCAGGTTTACTCGCCAATCCTCTTGAAAACGACACCGATAGGAAAGAGAATCCCGTTCCAGTCGAACCATCTGAGGACGCCACAGGAGAAAATACGTCCCTGCAGCACAATACCAGGTCAGCGGTGCAGAATGGTACGATCATACCCGGCGAAAACATCGACATCGCTACCGTAGCAAACGAGGAAATGTCTTTTGGCCAGGCATTTGCCGCCGCTCGCGAAGACGTAGGTCCAGGCGGAATATTTTCCTGGCATGGCGAGGTATATAATACCTTTTACGCGGAGGAGTGGCAAGGATTATCATTGGGCCAGCGGCAGGCTTTTTTGAAAGATGTCGGGTTTCGACCCAACGTCAGGGATGTAGCTCAGGGGCCGATAGATGAGCCGGATATTTATGAATTTGTCCTCAATGGGCGAGTGGCGATCGGCATTGATGAGGATCACGATGGGACAGCCGATGCAATCGTGTTTCTGGACGAGGATACCAATGATTTGATTGCCTATATGGACATGAGAGGCGATGATCGACTCGATTCTGTATATCGTTATGATACGGCTTCTGAGCAGGTCGTTGGAATGCATGCCATCGAGGAGCCTTTTCTGGTCGATGTTCACCGATTGGAAGAGTTAAGTACAACCGCCTACGAGCCCGTAGATTCTAATCTGTCTTTTGCGGTCAATAACGCAAAGACCTTCGAGGAAGGCAGCTTCGATGACGACGACTACACCGCCGAAAGTGGCTACGTCAACGACGCCGAAATGCCAGAAATGGACTAATGGCGGATTTTAAAAACGCCCTCATTTCCTGCCAGAAATGCGGTAGACTCATCGCGGTTAAGGCGCGTGATTACGAGAGTGGCGCGATTCAGTGTACCCATGCGGGCTGCGGGCAGATCAATCCGTTGACCCAGCCGTATTACGACGAGCGGATTTTGAAGGGGTTGCCCGAGTTTGGCCGATTGGTTCACCAGGCCAACCCAACGGTGAAGTACCCGCTTCGACTGGGCATCAATGTAGTCGGCCATTCGCCTACTTGCGAAGTGATGGTAGAACGACTGATACACGACGGTAGATGCTACATCAGTCGGCGGCATTGTACCATCGAGGTGATTTTTGATAAATGGAAAGGTAGTTTTCGCTACCAACTCCTGGACGGAGCTTCCGACGTAGATTCACACCATCACAAAAACAGCCTGAATGGTACCCTGCTCGACGGCTACCTGCTTCAGAACGGTGAAAAGATCGACATAGGCGATCAGGGGCTTTTGGGGCTGGGAGGAAAAGATTTTTTTCGGCTCGAAGCCTACCGAATTCCACCTAGAATGCTGGAAAGCTACCTGATGCTAAAACCTCTGGAACCGGACGAAACGCAGTAGATTCGCAGGCGCAACTCATTTATTGATACTGTGACAATTACCTTAGAAAAACCGCTCTCTTTTTCGTTGGTAGGCCAACGCGCCAACAACGAAGATTTCGTGCTTCCGGTGAACGAGCAGAGCTGCCTATTCGTAGTATGCGACGGCATCGGCGGCTGGGATCGGGGCGAGGTAGCCAGCCAGCTGGTAGGGGAGGCCGTAGCCCGATACTTTCAGCAAAATCCCGGCGAGATTTTGACCGAAAGCTACCTCGCTGCCGCCCTGAGCAGCGCGTATCTGTCGTTGGCAGAGTACCTGCGGCACAATCCATTGGTGAGCAAGATGGGAACCACACTGGCTCTGCTATACCTCGACGCACGGGGCGCTACCGTTGCCCACGTAGGCGACAGCCGCGTGCATCACCTGCGCGGAGAGCAGATTTTGTTCCAAACGCAAGACCATAAATACGTACGGGAATTAGTCGCCGAAGGAATCATCACCGAAGAACAGGCACTCGCGCACCCGCGACGCAACTCCCTTAGTCGCTCGATAGGGGCAGAGTCGGGAGAGTTTTCGTCTAAAATGGATAAGCCGGACATCACACATCTAGCCGACATTCGGGCGGGCGACTGCTTTTTTCTCTGTACCGATGGTGTTCTGGAACAAATAAGTAGCGGGATTTTGGAAGCGGTTTTTGCCCAAAGTGATTCTCCGGCAGACAAGATAGAGGAAATTCTTTTTCGTTGTCAGAACCAAACCCGCGACAACTACTCCGCCTGCCTGGTCACTGTGCGATCAGTGAATGCAGAAGGGGTGACACAGCCGCACGAAACATTTTCGAGAAATTTACAAGGTACTTTACCCGCACAATTGCGTAACGTGAAATGAAAAGAGCCAATAAAGGGCTGACTATTTGGATATTCACAAATCTTTGGGTCGTTTCCTTCAGCTGTCGGACTGTTGAGGCGAAAACGACCTACGCCGTCATTGTGGGCATTGCCGACTATAAAATTTCCGATTACCGAAATGGCGACCTTCGCTATGCCGACCACGACGCCCGACGGTTCGGTGAATTTCTGCGAAGTGCCGCAGGAGGATCCGTCCCCACTCGAAATATCGTTCTGCTTACTAACCGAGAGGCCACAAAAGTCTCCATCGTGAAAGCTATGCGACTTTTCCAAAAAGCCACGGCGCAGGATCGGGTAATCTTTTATTTTTCCGGCCACGGGCTGAAAGGTGGTTTTCTGCCCTACGATGTGCGCGACTCCGACCTGACCACGGTGCTTACCCACCGCGAGGTGAAGGCTGGTTTCAAGTCCTCTGCGGCTATCACCAAGCTGTGTATTGCCGATGCCTGCCTATCGGGTAGTATGACCACCCGCGAGACGTGGAACGCACCCGTTTCCCGAGAAGCTACATCCTCCAATGTAGTGCTGATGCTCTCCTCTCGCTCTACCCAAAGTTCGGTAGAGAGCAGAACTTGGCGGGGAGGCGTATTTACTTATTTCCTGCTCAGCGGCCTGGGCGGCAAAGCAGATGCCAACCGCAATCGTACCGTCACGATTAAGGAGCTTTATAACTACCTCGCTCCCCGGATTAGAAGAGATACGCCCAACCATCAGTCGCCACTTTTTTACGGGAAGTTTTCCGATGATTTGGCAATGAGTTCATTGCGATAATTATTTTATTATTTTTGTCAAAACGTAAGGGATCGAGTCACAAAACCACTCCATGAAAAGATATTTACATCGTTGGCTTTATTCTTTAATTTTTGGTACTTTTCTGCTTGTTTCAGTAGGCTGGTTGCCGGGCTGTGCCTGGGAGGATCCTACTCTCAAAACGTTAAAAAACTGCACGCTGCCTACCGCCGTAACTACGGTAGGGGTCAACAAAACCAACTACACCTACGCTCTGGTGACTGTGGCTCCCGCCGATATCAAAGCTGTAATTTGGAAAGTGCAGCAGGGCAACACAGTTTTGAAACAAGCCGATCGTAGCGACACTACGGCTTTCAGCCACAACTACGCCGTTTCGGGTACTTATACCGTCAGCGCCGAGATAGAAACGGTGTGTGGTGAGAAAGTCATACGCACTATCACTACCTCTACCACGGTGAAAACCTGCGTCCTGCCCTCAGCTATCACGGTTGCCAGTGCCAGTAACGATACCTACCGCTACAAACTCGTGACTTCCGCCCCTGCCGACGTTAAAGCGGTGGCCTGGAAGGTTGCCAATGGTGGCACCACACTGTCTCAGCAGTCTCGCACCGATACTGCGGCGTTCAGTTATGCTTATACTTCTGCCGGAATCTATACAGTCACAGCCGAGATCGAGTCGGTTTGCGGCGAGAAAATTACTCAGACTACCAGCACTACCTTCGATCCCGGCATCTCGGCTTCGGCGCGCTTCGCCACTTGGAAACTGGGTAGTTCGGGCAATGACGTAGGCAGAAGCGTGGCAGTAGATGCGGCTAGTAATGTATATGTAGTAGGTACTTACAGTGCGTCCTTTTCTTTCGGGGCCGTCGGGATGGGGATAGCCGGAACCAACGACGTCTTTATCGCCAAATACAATAGTAAAGGAGACGGGCTTTGGATTCAGCGCATCACGGGTAATGAAACGGACGAGGTCAAAGACATTGCCATCGATGCCCAGGGCGATGTGTACGTGACGGGTGAAGTGAGTTCCAACGCGGGTTACTACGCCAGCCCCGACGATGTCCGGCTAGGTGTTATTTCCCGCAAGACGGTCAACGGTAAAAGCGATGCCTTTCTAGCCAAGTATAGCCGTGACGGCAATCTGTTGTGGTTCAAAAATTACGGTGGAAGCAATCCCGATGCTGCTACGTCCATCGCGCTACATTCTTCGGGGATTTATATGACCGGAATCTTCGGCGCGGCCAACACCACCCTCGGCACCGTCACATTGGGCGGACTGGGTGTAGAGGGTAAATTCGAGATGTTTTTGGCGAAGTTGAATTACAGCGGCGACGTGCTTTGGGCTGTATCCAGCGGTGGTTTTGAGAGCGACTTTGCCAGCAACGTCGCAGTGGACACGGATGGCAACGTGTATATGTTGGGTAGTTACGAATCGCCCGGGACTTTTCGCTCCGCTTCGGGTGCATCGAAAGAATATTCTTCCAACGTATCACCCGATATTTTTATCGCCAAATATGATTCATTCGGCAATTTGCAAAACTTCCACCGGGGCAACTCCGGCACGTTCGTTTACGGCAATAGCCTGGCGATAAACAACGGCGCTCTGTACGCAACGGGTATCGTGGGCGGTGGGAAATACGGCAGCACCTCAGTTGATTACAAGGGAGGAAACGGGGATATGTTCCTGGCCAAGTACAATCTCAGTACCCTGAATATGGAATGGCTTAGAACAGCCGGAAGTCCCGGATTCGACGCAGGAAACAAGGTCGTGTTTGACAAAACGGGCAATATTTATGTGGCTGGCTTGTTGAGCGATAAATGTCAGTTTGGTAACACCACGATCAGCGCAGTGGGGGACACCGACGCTTTTCTGGCGCAATACGATCCCAGCGGCAACTTCCGCTTCGCCAAATCGGTTGGTAGCACAGCTCCCGATGGCTTCAATTCTCTTGCCTTGAACAGTAGCGGCAGCCTTATTTTTATGGTAGGTTATTTCGGGGGTAATGTAAAAACAGAGACTTTCTCCTTAACTTCTTCCGGTAGTTCGGACGTATTGATCACCAAATATCCCGATTAAATCTACACGAACATGAACCCCTCTTTCACCACCTATTCCGACTTCCGCCAGCGTTACCCGATTCAGTTCGGGGATGATTCCCTCTGGCTGGGTAGCGGTACGTACGGCAGAGTGATCAAGGTGGAGGATCAGGTAGAAACTGAATGGGTCGCTATCAAAATATGTGAGTGTCGAAGTGACGATACCAAGTCGTTGAAAGCAGAAGTGGAATTGGCTCGGAAAGTCCCGCGCCACGCCAACATCGCCCGCTATGATGCTTGCCATCGGCTCCAAACTGAAATGGGGATGAGCGATTTTGCCATCATGAAATATTACCCCGATGGCAACCTGGCTAATCTGTTGAAGTCGCGCTCGCTGAGCGAAGTCGAGTTGCGGGAATTGGTGCGGGGCATTCTCGAAGGTTTGGAAGCATTGCATCGCCAGCGCATCGTTCACCGTGATTTTAAGCCTGCCAACATCCTCATTTCGCGCGACAATCGCGGAAGGCTGGTGCCCAAAATCGCTGACTTCGGCCTGAGCAAATTTGTGGCCGAAGACGAGATCGACAGTTCCGACTTCGACCTGAGCGATGGACGCGGAACGCCCGCGTACAAAGCCCCCGAGCAGATCACGGGCGGCACGGTCAGCTTTAACCTTGACCTGTGGGCTTTTGGGGTTATTCTTTACGAGATGGTAACGGGCGAAAAACCGTTCAGCTCGGGAGCGCAGTCGAATGAACCCACCCAGCGCCGGGAAATGGAGAATAAAATTGCCGCCGTCCAGCTTCCCGACCGCTTGACGACCGTCGCGGAGCCATTCCAAGGCATGATCCGCCGGTGTTTGGTTAAGGATATTAAGGGACGAGTGCGCAAACCGGACGAGTTGTTGTCTTTGTTGGAGAAGCCAACTACACAAATCCCCGTCTCTAAACCAGTACCCCTTGCCGTACCTATTGGGGGCCCTCGGGAAGAATATACGGACGTTTTCATCCCCTCCGGTCCGATCGTCCCTACTCCCAAACAATCCGATAGGAAAATAAACAAGCCGAGCGTTGTCCTGCCAATCGAAATACCTTCGGTTCGGGTATGGCTGCCGCTGGCGATAGGCGCAGCTGTCATGGTGGTTAGCATGTCCTTGTGGTTTGGCCGTACGACTGCATCAAGTTACGAAAAAGGAATAGGGCAGTCAGTGGCAGCTATCGACACAAAAAATTTAGAGAATGGTGATAAAGAGATACCCACTCCTCCTGCTTCGGTGCAGAAGGCGGGTATCATCGACGGTTCTGGCCCCGCGTCCTCTAAACCTACGAAATCGGAGTTGAGTACTATTAAAAAAGGGGGAGAGAACCTCAATAAACCAACTGAGAGTAAAGCCGATAAAGTGGCATTGAAGAAACAAGAAGCCCAACAGGAGTATGAAGATTTAATAGAGAAAGGAAACGGTGCGATCAATTCCAGCAATGATAAAGCAGCCGCGATGAACTACTTCAGAAGCGCCAATCAATTGGCGACAGTAAACGGTCTTGATACGGCCAAGGGAAATGCCGCTTACACCCAATATTTAGAAAAAGGTGACCGCATCAACGACAGAGACAGCTATCTGGGTGCAATGGCTTGGTACAAAGTCGCTCAGTCACTGCGCCCGACGGACGAAGTCAAGCGAAAAATCAGGGAATGCGAGATCAATCTTAATTTGTAAACAACTATGCTCCGATACGCTCTACTTTTTACATTTATTGCTGGTATTTTCCCCTATGGTTTTGCCAATAGTGCTGCGCTGAAAGTGGGTTTCGTTGAAGAACAAAACGTAAGCCGAATAATCGATGAAGAATATGAGCGCTACAAAAAGCGCGGCGATGAGTACTTCGATCAGGGCGATTATCAAAATGCCCTTCGACAGTATCGGAACTGTCTGGAAGTACCTAATTTTGAAAACGATCCTTACGCCAAAGGGAGAATCGAGCAGTGTCAAAAGCTCCTGAAACTACGCGAACAGGCCTACCAATCACTGAACAAAGGCAACGGCGACGAAGCCATTGGTTCGTTTGAACAAATGCTGGTTGAAAATCCCAAAGACTCGATTACCAAAGTCAACCTGACGGATTACTGGACGCGGGAAGCCACCAAATTTTACAGCGAACGAGACTACGAAGCCGCTAAAGAACACTACCAGAAAGCGCTACGGTACGCTACCAAGCCCGATCTGATTCAGTTGCAGATTCAAAACAGTGAAGCCTTTATTAAGTACCGCAACGAGCAGGCCGCTAAAAGCGCGGAGACGAAAAAGGAACAACCGACTGAACCAGAATTGAAAGAAGAAACGCTGGAGCAGATAACTATTTCATCCGGCAAGCCCGAGCCGATGAAATTTGTGAAGCCAAAGCGCCGCATTGCAGCGAAAGCCTTAGCGGCGGCCGTTGGTGTGGGAGCGGGAGCTTATGCCTACTCTCTTAACAATAACTACCAATCAAAGCTCGACGAAGTGACTCGCATCGGCAAAACGGCCGACCCTGACGGCGACAACGTCATTCTGTCTTCCAATGAATTCAGCCAATGGCAAACGGCTTACAAAGCGACAACTGATGCAAAAAACGACCGCTCTAAGTTCATGGCCGCGCTGGGCGTAGCGGGTGCGGCGGCAGTCACGGAGATTATTTTATTCGTTCTTCCCAAGACCAGCAAATCGACGGGGATTAGCGTAGGCGTAGCTACCCAAAGTACCGGCCTGGCCGTACGTTATGTTTTCAAATAAATGACGACATCGGCATGATTGGAATGGGGTTGTGAAATCAATCGAAACCCTTTTCTAATAGGTTCTTAGCTCTTTGCTGATACGAGTGTTCAGGTTTATTAGAGATAGTCGTCAACAAAGATTTTGCTTCTTTTTTCTGGCCCTTATGCATATAGGCCAGCGCCACGTACCACTCGGCCTTTTGGCGAGCCTCTGCTGAATTACCGTTGTTGGTAATTCCTTGCAGAGAATCTAAGGGCATGGATTTGTACCGCATATCGGTCATTTCCCGTTCCGCCAGTCCTCGGAGACTTGAATTGCCGGAAGTTTGATTGTATTGCCAAACTAACCACCCGGCGCCCATCATGATGGTCACCGAGGCCGCCAAACCCCAGTTTTGCCAACTGCCAAGCCTTCTGATAGTTGTGTTTTTTGAAACAATCTGCGTTTGCGTTCGCTTCTGAGCGTCGAGGATTTGCTTCTCGATAGCGAGCGCTCGCAATCCCAGACGCAGCTTCTGTTGTAGTTCCACTTCTGATCTCAATTCTGTATTCGTTTTCAATTCGGTCTCGAAAGATATCCGCTCGGGACTCGAAAGTCCGTCCTGTAGATATGCTTCTATCCTGTCAAATTGTTCGTAATTCATCAGTTACGGGGGGCTTGTTTTAACACCAACTGTTTCAATTTTTCGGTGCAGTCGTACCGTTTTTGTTTGGTCGAGGACTCTTTCATTCCCAACTTCCCGGCGATTTCTCTCAGCGAAAGTTCATCTAAATAAAACAACTCGATGAGCCGTCGGCAATCGTCTTTCAGTTGATTAAGGGCTACCCTCACTTGCGCAATGGTTTCGCCGCGTTCGAGGTCCTTTTGCAAATCGACATCGTTGGCAGGGTCGTAGGCATCGGGCATGACCGATCTCTTTTTCAAACGACTCGACGCAAGTTCATTGAGCCACACCTTTTTGCAATAATCGAATACAACGGTAGTAATTTTGGCATTTTCCCGAAACTCGTACTTTCCTGTCTCCAGGTTCAGGAAAAAATTTAACAACCCTTTGTGAAAAGCATCCTCGGCGTCCATTCCCGAGCCACTATTCCTCTCGACCCAGTACCGGAACGAATGCGATAACTCAGCGTACAAGTGATCGTACGCCCAGCCTTGGCGCTTTTTCAGAGCTTCGTACAATTCAGATTGTGAAAGAGGAGAAGTAGGTTTTCCAGGCATGAGGGAGCGAGTTACCGTGACAAACCTACTTCAAAGTTGTCATTCATCAAAAGGGAGAATAAGACTTGGGCTGTTTGGGAACGTAAGTTTTGTTACCATTGCTGTTGATGTAGTACTGCCCGCCACGTGGACCCGTATGGATCGTCCGACCGGATCCGTAATTCGATGCCTCAGGCGAGTAATCTTGCGCTCGGCTTCCCGACTGCTGGGTATAAGGGTTTAGGCTCCCGCTGGTAGAGAAGTTGTCCAAGTTGGTGCTGTTCGACCGTGTCTTGTAGTGCGGCTCAACGTAGGAGCCATCGCTTCTGCTGTACCCCTGCTGATAGCGGACGCTAGGCTGCGAAGGAGTTGCAAAAAGTGAATTGCTGTGGGAGGGTTGACTCTGTTTAGTACTGCCGTAGCTTAAACCGTACTGGGCGTTTGCCAAGAAAGGCGTTGCGACGATCAGGATGAAGGAAAAGAGGTGCTTTTTCATTGTTTGATTTGGTAAGGTGAAAAGTTAAATTCACAACTGTATCAAATCATCTCACTAAACGTAAGTCTCGACTTAACTAAAATTCCAAATCTTACCCCTCATTTTGCAAGAAAAGATGAAGAAATATGGAGAGAGAAGGCAAGATTTTCCTGATCGGCGTCTTTCAATAAGTAGAGACAAATGGTATACCTTATTATTCACCCATGGAAAAAGACGTCACCTTGCGAGTAAATGGCAAAACGCGGACGGTTCGGGTCGATCCCGCTACGCCGCTGCTTTACGTACTGCGCAATCAACTGGAATTGAATGGCCCGAAATATGGCTGCGGCATCGAAGTCTGTGGTTCCTGCATGGTGCTGATGGACGACCAGGCAGTGCCAAGCTGCCGAATACCCGTGGAAGAGATGTCAGGCCGTGAAATCACCACGCTGGAAGGGTTGACCCAGTCCGACGGCACGCTACATCCGGTACAAAGTGCTTTCGTAGAGGAACAAGCGGCCCAATGCGGCTACTGCCTCAATGGCATGGTGATTGCGGCGGTAGCCTTGCTTGAAAGCAACAAGAAACCCAACGAAACCGAAATCCGGGCGGGTATGGATCGCAACTTGTGCCGCTGCGGTACCCATACCCGAATGATAAAGGCTGTCCAACGGGCAGCGGATGCCTCCTGAACTCCGACTACCCAAAAAACATCATGAAAGAAGCATCGTACAATCCTCAGCAGTCGCGCCGGAAATTTATCAGTAACCTCGGCTGCCTGACTATTAGTTTTTCTCTGCTGGGCAACGCCTGGGCCGAGGCGGGACCGAATTTGGTTGAAGAAACCCTACCCGGTGCCCTACGTCGACAACCGCGACTCGACGCCTGGCTGGAAGTACTGGGCGACGGCCGGGTGCGGGTACTGATTGGTAAAATGGAACTGGGGCAGGGTGTCCGCACGGCCATCATGCAGGTTGCCGCCGAAGAGCTCGATCTAGCCCTTGATCAGGTGGAGGTGCATCTGGCCGAAACCGGACGCACCCCCAACGAAGGCTACACAGCCGGGAGCGGCTCAATGGAAAATACGGCAATGTCGGTGCGTTATGCAGCGGCTTTTTCCCGCCATCAACTCCTGGAAATGGCGGGCAAAAGATGGCAGACACCGCCGGAGCAGCTCACAATGGCCAACGGAAAAGTCAGCCGGAAAGGAAAAAAACAAACGCTAACCTTTGCCCAACTTCTGGACGGTGCGCAATTGCAGGGTGAGGTAAAACTACCCGTAAAACTCAAATCGCCGGACACCTATCGGTACGTTGGCAAAGCAATCCCCCGGACTGACATCGAGCAAATGGTACGGGCGCAAGTGCTTTACGTGCAGGATCTTCGGATGCCGGGCATGGTGCACGCTCGGGTCGTGCGGCCTCCGGGAAGCGGAGCGAAACTCCTGTCATTCGACGAACAAGCATTTGCCAAAAAAGTACCGAGCCTGCTGAAAACGGTCATCGATGGTACTTTCCTGGCCGTAGTGACCGCCGATGAGTACCAGGCCATCCGGGCGAGGGAAACCGCCCTGGAACACGCGCGCTGGTCGGACGCACCGCCGTTGCCGATGGGGCAGGATATAGAAACATACATCAAGAACCTTCCGGCGAAGAGTCAAAAGGTCAAAGAACTAGGATCGACCGAGGCTCTGGATCAGGCGGACGGAAAAACGGTAAAGGCCAGCTATTTCAAGCCCTACCAGATGCATGGCTCCATCGGGCCCTCTTGCGGCGTGGCTCTTTACAAAGAAGGATTGTTGCACGTGTGGTCGCACAGCCAGGGTATCTACCCTTTTCGGGACGCGCTGGCCAAGATGCTGAGCCTGGAACCTGAAAAAGTACATATTGTCGGGGTACCTGGCTCGGGCTGCTACGGTCACAACGGGGCCGACGACGCCGCTACTGATGCTGCCATAGTAGCGATGGCGATGCCAGGTACGCCCGTTCGGCTACAATGGATGCGGGAAGACGAACACGCTTGGGAACCCTACGGCAGTGCGATGTGCATGGAGGCTGCCGCCCGATTGGACGAGCAGGGCAAAATCTCGCACTGGCGCTACGCTGTCTGGTCCGATGGCCACAGCAACCGCCCCGGCGGCAATCCCAGCAACTTGCTGGCGGCCTGGCATCTGGCGAAGCCATTCCCTAAGCCCTCAATGGGGTACTTCGGGGGGGGCTACCGAAATTCCGAACCTTATTACGATATTCCTAACCTCAGAATCGATGCTCATGCTTTCGAGGGGCCGCTGCGGGTGTCGTCGCTGCGAAGTTTGGGC